>JAWWPL010000417.1:0-3207 GCA_033850605.1 Blastocatellia bacterium
GTCCCAGGGGTAAACGAAAAGTCCGGTCCGCGCTTTCAGCTTCGGACTCAGAGTCGAAACCCGCAGCCACCACCACCACGTCGGCGCTCGCGGCAAGCTTTTTGGCGTTGGCGCTCACAAATTCTCCAGCGCGGACGATTCCCATCCTGAGGCGCACCGCCCGTCTAAACGCTCGTCCGTGTTGCTCCAGGACAATCTTGTGGATACCCGGTTCGAGGCGCAAAGTGCGATAGTCAACCAGCGCGGTAAGGGTGGTCCAATTGTCCAGGACGAGTTTGTCGTCAACGAAAAGACGATAAGAGCCGCCGACCTCCCTGGTCGTTTGCACGAAGATGTCGTAAGAGCCGGAATTCTGAGGCGTGTAGTAACCGGTCCAGCGTGACGAGAGCGTCTGCTCAGGGAACAGCAAGCGCGCCGCAGTCCCGAAGTCGACGTGTTCTTCGGTGCGGGTTATCAGCGGAGTCCCTTTCAGTTCTAAGTTGTCGAAGTACTCCGCTCTCAGACCCGGTTTCCCGTCAGTGTGAGCCGTAGTGAAATTGGTCGCGTTCGCCAAATCGCTGTACGGGAGTACGCCGCGATCGTAGTAGACCTGAAGGGTGGCGCCCTGATAATTACTCAAGCCCTCCAGATAACTAATCGCCCCGAACGGCTGCACTTCGGCGCTGCCGCCGCCAACTGGCACCGCCGGAAAGCTATCCGGGCCAATAATCAGGATTGATTTGATCTTGCTCTTATTCAGCGGCAACAGACCACCGTCGTTCTTCAGCAGAGTAATGCCTTCACGCGCGGCGTTGAGCGCCACCTGACGGCCTTGCGGGTTAAATCGAGGAACGGAGAGGCCTGTCTGATCGCGATCGAACCAGCCAAAGCGAACGGCCGTTCTCAGGATACGGCGCACCTTGTCGTCAATAGTGCCGAGAGAAACTTTGCCCTGTTCAATAGCAGGCTTGAGGGTCTGCTGGTTCATATGTAGGCCCGAAGGCATCTCGAGATCCTGACCGGCGTTTGCTGCCTCGACACCGTCATAAGTTCCGGACCAGTCGGACATGATCAGGCCATCGAACCCCCATTCTTTCTTTACCACGTCGGTGAGGAGATATTTGTTCTGCGACATGTGCAGTCCGTTGGTTAGGTTATAAGAGTCCATGATGGCCCCGACGTGAGCCTCCTTCACGGCGGCCTCGAAGACGGGCAGGTAGATCTCGCGCATAGTCCGCTCGTCAATGATTGAATCAGTGTTGTGGCGATCGAACTCAGAATTGTTCGCGATGAAATGTTTGATGGTGGCGCTCACGCCCTGGCTCTGTACGCCATTGATGTAACCGACCGCAATGCGCGAGGCCAGGAAGGGGTCTTCGCCAAAGTACTCGAAGTTTCGTCCGTTCATCGGAGCACGGTTGATGTTGACTCCGGGCGCCAGGAGGAAGTGTACGCCCTTGGCGCGAGAGTCACGTCCGAGCTCGGTCCCGACAAGCTGTGCCAGTGCCGGATTCCAGGTAGCGGCCAATGTTACGCCTCCGGCAAACGCCGTCGCTGGTCCAAAGTTGCGCACGCCCAGAGGGCCATCGGCCATCTTCAGACGCGGCAGGTTAAGACGCGGAATGTCGCGAATGAAAAAGCCGTCGACGCCTCCGAGCAAGGCAAGCTTTTCCTCGAGCGTCATCTGTTTAAGGATGGAGTCGACCCGGCGATCGACCTCGGTTAAGGACCGGACGGAGGGTGCCGGCGGTGACTGGCCCAATGCACCAACCACGGCGGAGATAAGAATAGATACAGCGATTATCGAATTGAGTTTCATAGGGGTTTCGTTTGATAGCGTTAATTAAGGTTTTGCCTTTGCGCCTTTGGATTCTACTTTGTGCGGTTCAATTTCCGTCTTATTCCTGGCCGAAGCGGCAACCCTGGTAATCCAACGAGGCGGCTTGCCGCCTGATGTGCGGAAAGGCTCTGCCTTTCCGGCAAGTATTGAAGGTTTCCTTAGGCTACGCCTCCTGCTGGCAGAGGCATAGCCTCGGCCAGGTTTGAAGAAGGCGAGTGTACGGAAAGGCGAAGCCTTTCCGCACATCAGGTGGCAGAGCCACTACTTTGAAACGGAACCGCTTCGCAGTAAAATCACGCAACGCAATCTGCGCGGCCCAAGTAGCCACAATTCGTTAGCCTCAATCACTGAGACCGGCCCATATAAGAGCTGAGAATATGATCCATCTCGTCGTTCACCGCATCGTCCACACGTTGGCGCTGTTCGTCCTCATCGAACCACTTCAGTGTGCGGCGGACGCCTTCGCGAAAAGGGATGACGGCCGCGAACTCCGGCACGAACGCTTTGATCTTGCTGTTATCAAAGACGGCGCTCCACATCTTATCGCCCAGCAGAGTTCCCGCCAGCCGCGACGCCACCCGCGCAATAAAGTCCGACGGGATATGGACGATGTTTGCTTCCACGCCCAGAGCCTCGGCGATGGTTCGATAAATCCGCTCCCATGACTGCACTTCGTCCGACGTAATATGAAAAGCGTGTCCTATTGCCCCGTGGTTCCCGAGTAATCCCATGAACCCGCGCCCGAAGTCCTCCGCGTGCGTCACCACCCACAGGGATGTGCCGTCGCCGTGGACGATGATGGGCCGGCCTTTTTTGAGCCGGTCCGCGATTGTATAGCTGCCTCCACCACCGATGGCGACCGGAAAGTTCGTCTCGTATGTATGCGAAGGACGAACAATCGTCGCGGGGAATCCTTCTTCATCGCGAGCCCGCAGCAAACGTTCTTCACAGGCGATCTTGTTCCGCGCATAGTCCCAGAAAGGATTCTGTAATGGCGTCGTTTCCGTAATCAGATAACGCGCGGGTGGTTTTTGATATGCGGCGGCGGAGCTAATAAATATGTATTGCCCAACGCGGCCTTTAAACAGTGAGATGTCACGTTCGATGTCCGCCGGCGTGTAAGCGATCCAGTTGACGACAACATCGAACTGCAATCCCTCCAAAGCGGCGCGCACATTTTCCGGCCGGTGAATGTCGGCGATCAGGCTGTTGCTACCGGCCGGCGCCCCGTTCCGTAACCCTCGATTGAGAAGGAACAGATCTAGTCCTTTCGCAACCGCCTGCCGGCTGACCGCAGTGCTGATGAAGCCGGTGCCGCCGATGAATAGAACTCTCATAATTGAACGCTTCTTGTGTGGAGTGCGCTGACTCTGTCAGCGCTTTGGTAT
>JAWWPL010000474.1:0-5682 GCA_033850605.1 Blastocatellia bacterium
ATTTATTCGGATTTGACCGACGAAAAAGCGCGGCTCTTAATTACCGAATCGGACCGCACCCGGGAAATCTATTTTAACGAGATGACAGATCACGATTGGACCTGCGCCCGGAATTACAACCTCTCGCTCGACACCAGCCGGATGCCTTTGGATGAAATTGCGGAATTGATCATCAAGCTTTCTGAACGACAAGGTGGTTAATGGCCGCGGTATGGGGACGTTCAAAACATCCGCAGATTACGCCGTTTACACAGATTGAACGAACGGGCAAACGGAGCTGGCGAACGACATGCGTTTGATCCGGAGTCCCGATTTCCGTCTTAATCGGTGAAATCTGCGTAATCTCTGGATGTCTTTATTTGATCTCGTCCAACCTGTCCCTGGCCTGCGCAATCATCCAGCGCATCCTGGTAAAGTCATCGAGCGTCATCAACAGCCGCGATCGATCAAAGAAGCCACCTTCGACCGCCGCCGCAACCCCTCCTGAGACTTGCTTGAACACCATAATTTCAAAATCGCCTTTGGTGCGATAGCGAGATTCAAAGTGGGTGAGTTTAGTAATCGAGTCATCTGATTTGGCGAGCGTGTCGAACGCTTTGATCAGGGAATCGATCTCGTCATAGTCTATCAAGGCGCGAATTTCGCCCGGCGGTCCACCCACGGCTGCGATGGTTACCACCACACCAGTGGCTCGTGTTGAGTTATGGGTGTCGCGAATTTCAGTGGCTTCGACGCTGGCCGTGCCATTCTGCCCCCGCAAGGTCGCGACATAAGTGCGTCCCTTAATCAGAATCGTTTCGATTCGTCCTTCGAATTCTTCCAACTTGTTGCGCGGTTCGTAAAACTGCGGATCGCGCGGCGGCGGCACGCGCTCCCAGCGCCTTTGCGCGCACACCGAACCAACCGAGGCCATGACAATTAAGGCTGAGAGAATTAATGGGCGAGTCGAGGTCATAGCGATACCCCTTTCGTCTGTCTGAAGATTGAAAAAACCGTTGGAAGAGATCGGGAGAGAGAACCTGTTGAGTGTAACTCAAGCGTGGGCGAATAGTTCCAAAATGTGGCACAGACTTCAGTCTGATTAAATCCCTTCGCCATCACAGACTGAAGTCTGTGCCACTAACGCTCTTTCGCGATCAGCGGTTCGGAATCCTGCTCAAGCGGTCGTTCGTGGACGCTGGCGGGAAGCGGCGGTGGTGGATTAGCGACCAATTTCTCGAGCGCGGCTTCGACTACTTCGTTGATGCGGTTGACGGGGACGATCTCCAACTCGCGCCGCACGTCTTCGGGAATATCTTTCAGATCGGCTTCGTTGCGTGCCGGCAGAATGATGCGGTGAATCCCGGCGCGATGCGCGGCCAAAACTTTCTCTTTGATTCCGCCAATGGGAAATACCAATCCCGAGAGTGTGATCTCACCGGTCATGGCAGTGTCAGGCCGCACGCGGCGACCAGTGTAGAGTGAAGCCAGCGCGGAAGTAATGGTGACACCCGCGCTCGGTCCATCCTTCGGGATCGCTCCGGCGGGCACGTGCAGATGCACGCCATAGTTCTTGAACATGTTGGGGTCGATGCCGAACTCCTGTGCGTGCGCCCACAGATAAGAACGCGCCGCCCGCGCAGATTCCTGCATTACTTCACCGAGCTGCCCGGTGATCGTCAGACCACTACCGCCCGGCAGCAGCGACGCTTCGATGAAAAGGATCTCGCCGCCCATCTCGGTCCAGGCCATGCCCGTGGCCACGCCGGCGGGTAATTCTTTGCGCGCCTCTTCAGGATAGAAACGCGGCGCGCCGAGAAATTCCGGAATATCCGCGGCGTCGACAGTGATTTTGGTCGTTTCTCCCTGGGCGATTCGCAAGGCGACCTTGCGCCCGAGGCGGCCGATGGTTCGTTCGAGCTGGCGCACGCCCGCTTCGCGCGTGTAACGCGTCGCGATCAGAGTGATGGCGGCGTCGGTGATTTCGAATTGCTCCGGAGTCAAACCGTTTTCGCGGATCTGCCGGGGGACCAGATAACGACGGGCTATCTGAAGCTTCTCTCGATCGCTATAACCGGCAAGCTGGATCACTTCCATGCGATCTCTCAGCGGCGGCGGAATCGGGCCCAGCTGATTGGCGGTCGCAATGAAGAAAACTTTCGAGAGATCAAAGGGCAGATCGAGATAATGATCCGTGAAGGTGTTGTTCTGTTCAGGATCCAGAATTTCCAGCAGCGCCGCCGATGGATCGCCGCGATAATCCGCGCCCAGCTTGTCGATCTCATCGAGCATCATCACCGGATTGTTGACCCCGGAACGGCGGATTGATTGAATGATGCGCCCGGGCATTGCTCCCACATAAGTACGGCGATGGCCGCGCAATTCGGCTTCGTCGCGCACGCCTCCCAGGCTCAAACGCTCAAAATGGCGGACCATCGCGCGAGCGATCGATCGACCCAGAGAAGTTTTGCCGACACCCGGAGGGCCGACAAAACAAAGAATCGGACTCTTGGCGTCGGGCCGCAGCTTGATCACCGCCAGGAATTCCAGAATCCGCTCTTTGACGTCCTGGATGTCATAGTGATCTTCGTCCAGCACCTTCTGTGCTTCATTTAGATCAAGACGATCCTCGGAGGATTTCCGCCACGGCAACTCGAGGATGAAATCGAGATAGGTGCGAATGACGTGATAGTCGGGCGCCATCGCTGGAAGCTTTTCCATCCGGCCCAGCTCGCGTTCGGCTTCTTTGCGAACGTCATCAGGCAGATCGGCTTTCGCCAGCCGCTCGCGCAGCTGCGCGGCCTCCGCCTGCTCGCCGCCTTCGTCGTCGCCCAGCTCTTTCTGGATCGCCTTCATCTGCTGGCGCAGCACGTAATCGCGTTGCGCCTTGTCCATTTCGGTCTGGGCTTCGCTGGCGATCTTTGACCGCAGGCGAATAATCTCGACTTCGCGTGCCAGAAAATCGTGAGCCAAATGCATGAGTTCGTCGACCGTGTTGGCTTCGAGCATTTTCTGCTCTTTATCAACGCCGAGACTCAGGATCGAGCCGAGAAAGTATGCCAGCCGAACGGGATCGTCCGCGCTCAGCACTACCATGCGCACTTCTGGCGGCACCTGCGGCAGATAAGCCAGCGCTTGTTGAATCAACTGCTGCACGTTGCGTTTGGCGGCTTCGACTTCTTCTTTGTTTTTGACGACCAGTTCGGGAAGTATCTGGACGCGCGCGCGCAGGAAGGGCGCTCGCTGCACCCATTCCAGCACTTGAATACGCTCAGCCCCCTGAACGATCAGGTGCAGCGTGTCTTCGACGCGCTCCATTCGCTTGATCATCACCAGCGTGCCGATGGAAAAAAGATGCTCGGGATCCGCGTCACCGTCTGAAGTCTTATCGGGTTGCACACTGACGCACGCCAGCAATTTTTCTTCGCTGGAGAGAGCGGCTTCAACCGCGGCCATTGAGGCCTGTCGCCCGACTGCCAGCGGGACCATCGTCTCGGGAAAGAGAGTGGTGTTCTGAAGCGGCAGCACCGGGATCTCAAAGGGCACGCCTTCGCGCTTCTTTGGCGCCACTTCCTTATCAGGTGTTTTTTCTACGTCAGCCATGGTTTTAGAGCAATGAAGATCGTTTGGTTCGCAGAGGGTTGCCGGATCACTGGCGGCCGGCGGCGCTGGCCCGACCCTTCTGGCCCGCTTCTTCTTCCTCCTCAACCAGGTGGAGAATCAGCAGGCCGTGATGATAATTGCGTTCGATGGACGCATGTTCGATCGAGCGGGGAAACTGGATCATTTTTTCGAAACGACTATAAGTAATTTCGAGTTGATAATGAGAGACGCCTTCGCCACAAGTACCGTCACGGCGCGAGCCGCTAATGCGCAGCACCCGACCGTCGAGCGTCACCTGAATATCTCCGGGTTCAATTCCCGCCAGGTCGACTTTTACGATCCATCCATTGGCGGTGCGATACACGTCGGCGGCCGGACACCACAAACGTCCCGAAGGCCGTTTGTCGCGCGCGCCCTGGACCAAACGAAAATAACGCTCAAGCGATTCGCCGGACATAGTGACAGCTCCGATCAGAAATCATTGAAAGTTGCGGGGGAAAACCGAATGAGTGAATTATAAAGGTTTCGGGAGTGAATGTCAGGCAAGGGTGGCATTTCACCCGCCGGCGGAGGCTGAGTCAGAAGGTTGGAATGCGGGAGTGACTTCGTAATATCACGCTTCTTGTTATTACCACGGGGCTTCAGCCAGATCAGTTTCATTCAAGCCGTAAGTCCTCACTCCGTAGGAGTGAAATATTTATAGGACCGTGCGCAACAAAAACGAGGCGCCCGTTTGGAGGAGCGGAATGAACTTGGACGGTATTTGTAAACTGAGTTCCGCTCCTCCAAACGGCGCCTCGGGATTAGGTTGGCATTGGGCTATAAACATTCGACCCCTCCGGGGAGGGAAGCTGGCCCACGTGACTTGACCCTTTACTTTAAGGGTTCAGAAACTTGTGCAAAAAACAAGAAGTTACGGTTTTGATCACAGAGGCTGATTTCCAGACAGAGTCCTGAGTGGAGGAGCCCACTTCACCCATCGTTGCCAATCGCTTCGACCGGACAGCAGGCCATCGCCTCTTCGCAGGCTTTGAGCTCGTTCTCATTTTCCGGTTGTTTGCTGACGTAGGAGTACGCGTCCTTAAACGACCGAGTAAAGTTTGTGGGAGCAGTCTCTCGGCAGACGTCGCAGTCTATGCAGGAAGAATCAACGTAGAAGGCGCCGGCAATATTGCCTTTAACTTTGTCGTTTGGATCGGGCACGGCTCCGCAGATTACGCAGATTAAACAAACTCCGCAAGGAGTGAAAGGCCCTTGAACTCGCTCGATCAGCTTGGTGTGATTTCGTGGATCGTGCTCAATTGGATGACCGAAAACCGCGATTCACTAAATCACATCGAGTCACGCGCGTCTTCGCGGCTTTTAAACTATTTTCTGCGACCGTGAAGAACCAACCAGGCAGCCGTTGCAGCTTGCTTCTCGTCTGTTCGCCATGGAGGAGCGAGTATTCGGCCTAGTTCGTTTAGCTTTCTTCTGAGGGTCGCGCTCTTCGCACCGAGTTCGAGCTTTGTGATCTCGTCAAAGTCCCGATCCGGAAATGTTCGTTTCCTTAGACCGTTGGCGTCCGCGGCCAAGTCCAGGACGCTGCGAAACAAAACTCCTTCGGCCGCATGGGCGCGGATGTGAAAGTTGCCAATCCGGGCCAGGTCCTTATCCTTTGCGCCGACGATGCCAACTCCTGACACTATCAATTCCTCAGACTGAAGTTCCTTAATCAAACAAGCCAGCGCCTTTTGGGCGATAGTTTCGATCGCGCGTACGGTCTTTCGCACGGCTTTCTGACTTTCAGTCCAGGGCAGATCCATGACTTCGTGATAAGGCTGAGCCGTAGCGGGAACCTTCGGATCAGCTAGAGCGATCTCGAATTTCCGAAGGACGATGGGCGAATCGCTCGGTCCACCCAGCACGACCGCGATGGCGCGAGCCGTTTTGGCCCGGAGTCCGATTGCGACGAGATTGGATTTCTGCATTTGGAAAAATTAGTCCGCAGATTACGCAGATTTCACAGATTAGACGAACACAACAACGAAATAGGGAAGTCCAGTTTTGGGAGGCGCCGACAGAGCGTAGCGGACAACGCTTAGGTTTGGAGATCCGCCT
>JAWWPL010000493.1:0-4919 GCA_033850605.1 Blastocatellia bacterium
CGGATTCGTGTTCACGCTCACAGCGATCTGCTCTGACTTGAGCGGCTCATCGTCAGACCAAGCCATTAAAGTCAAAGCATGCACGGCGACCGCAAAGCGGCTACTCGTCGACATTACAGCTAAAACCCCGGAAACAGATGTGATTTCATTTGTAACCACTTTAGTTACAATGCGACGTTTTGTCAAGCCCGCGCAGCGTAGTCTTCCAGTTTTTACGGGTGTTTAGAGTATGCAACTTTAATTGGGCCTTTCTTGAACGGCTGTTGGCTAACCAGGGAGCTGGTGCTTCCGAACGCCCATTTCGGGCTCCTCCCGTCCTGTTTCATAACGCTTGGGACTGCCATGGCGTGCGTTGAGACTGATAGAATGCTGGCTGAGCGCTTATCTGGAGGACGGCACGACGTCAAATAACCCAAGTCGGAAGTTAGGCAAAGAGCCGCTCGAATCAAAGATCGAGCGCGAGAGGAATCCCATTAAGCGCCTGCTGATGGTCCTCGGGCCGGGGCTGATTACCGGGGCTTCCGACGACGACCCATCCGGCATCGGCACCTATACACAGGCTGGAGCCTCGTTTGGTTTTGCCACTCTTTGGACGGCGCCGGCGACGCTGCCGATGATGGCGGCGGTGCAATTCATCTGTGCCAAGATCGGTATGTGCAGCGGTATGGGCCTGGCCGCCGTGCTGCGAAAACACTATGCTCATTGGGTCGTTTATGGGGCCATCTCGCTGCTCGTAATTGCCAACACGATCAATGCCGGGGCCGACATTGGGGCGATTGCCGCAGCGATTAATTTGCTCGTGCCCATTCCCGCCGTCGCCCTCGTCGTACCTATCGCTATTGGAATCGTGGCGTTTCAGATCCTCGGCTCATACGCCCTCATTTCGCGCATTTTTAAGTGGCTGACGCTGACTCTCTTCGCGTACATCGCAGCGGCGTTCCTCGCCAAACCGCATTGGCGCGAAGTGCTTTGGGCGACAGTAATCCCTACGATCCATATTGACCATCTGTACCTGATGACTCTGGTAGCCATTCTGGGGACGACTATTTCTCCCTATCTGTTTTTCTGGCAGGCAAGTCAGGAGGTCGAGGAGGAATTGAGCATGGGGCGGGAAACCCTCGAAGAAAGGGAAGGCGCCACGGACGCCGAAATAAAAATCGCCGAGATTGACGTCAACGCGGGAATGCTCTTTGCCAGCCTGGTCTTTTATTTTGTCATTCTGGCTTCGGCCGCAACGCTGCATGTCGCCGGCAAGACGAATATTCAAACTGCGACCGAGGCGGCCGAAGCGCTCAAGCCTTTGTCGAGCGGCCTGGCCAGCATTCTCTTCGCCCTGGGCTTGATCGGTTCCGGTTTTCTGGCGGTGCCGATATTGACCGGATCGAGCGCATATGCGATCGGCGAAGCATTCGGCTGGAAGTGTGGCCTGGATGAAAAATTTCGCGGGGCGCCGCGTTTTTACGCTATCATTATCGTTTCGACCTTTGTGGGAATGCTGATCAACTTTCTGAAAATCCAGCCGGTTACGGCGCTTTTTTGGACTGCCGTAATCAATGGCGTGCTCGCGCCTCCGTTGCTGGTAATGATCATGCTGGTGTCCAACAACCGAAAGGTCATGGGGGACCGGGTCAATGGCAAGCTGACAAATTTCATTGGCTGGACCACGGCAGCAGTGATGTCCGCCGCCGCTTTAGGAATGTTTGTGACGTGGGGCAAGTGATCGCCGCAGCTTGTCTTGCCAATTCATCGGCGAAAATTCTGGCGACAGAAATCAGTGACGCACCCTTGCTCGAGTTCCTTGACTCGTTCCGGCGAAGCCTTCCATGACTTTGCGCGGATCAGGGCTTCTACCATTTCCCGTTCCGCCGTACCCTGCAGATTAGCCTGTGCCTCTGCCGCGCGACTGCCCCATTCTTTCCGCCAACGTTCCAAACGGGCTTCAATCACTTGCTGATCGCCGGCGGGCCCATATTTGGACATCAGGTAGGCCGCGGTGCTAACGGCGCGTGGTTCGTCACTCTCAAGGCGCTTTCTCAAAACACCATCAATGCCATCTGAATAGTAAAGTCGCGCCAGATCGGGAAGAAAGTTGAAATCCTGTCCCGGCTCGATTCCAGTCAGCACCTGATCGATCAGAGGCAAGGCTTCATTTTCATTGTAGCGAGCAAAGTAAGCCAGCAGACAAGCGCGCGATTCCAGCGGCAATTTCGCACCGCTCTGTTGATAGAGTTCCATCAAACTTTGATAAATGCCGACAGTGGCATAACGCGCCGCCAGGGAAGCCTTCTGCTTAAGATAGGTGACATCATAGCCTCGGGTTGATGAACTAAATCGCCGAATTTGTTCCAGCAACGGAGCATCAGTCTCTGGCAGCGTCGGATCGGCCAGGCTGCGCAGTATTTCGAAATTGACCAGCGAGGTTGAATCAACGACTTCGGCAATAACAAAAGATCGGGCTTCGTCAGGGGCCATTTCGATCAAGCGCTTTAAAGCGGTGTCATGAACCATCTTATTAGCTTTGTCTTTGCCGCTGAGCATTTGTTTGATCGAGGGCAGCAGGGAAGGGTCGTGCAATTGATCCCAGTACTCTCGTAACAAGTATTCCTGGTCGAAAGGATGTAAGTCCTGGAACTGCTGAATCAGCACCTGTCGCACCTCGCTCAGCGCTGCGGTCTGCTGCGTTTTGGACAGGCGACTAAGAATAGTCATTGCGGTAATGGTCTGGCTCCTCCCGGCGCGTTTAGAGAGACCGGCCGCCAGCTCCGTCACATAAGCATCTTGAATCGCGTTGTATTGTGGATCCCCGAATGGATCCATCATCCCAACGATGGCCACCGGTTTTCGGGCGAGACCCTCGTTTTGCCGCAACAGCTTTAGTTTGGTAACCGTTGCCAGGAGCCCGTAAGAGACCGGCCGGTTCGGATCACGCAGGGCTGCTTCCAGCAACTGGAAAACCAGCGCACGGTTCCGGGCGTTGTAAAGACCGAGACTGATGTTTTGAAAATAGTTCCCGGATCGGTCTTCGGGGTTGAGAAAGCGCCGCACCTTTTCGCGCGACGCGGTGTCTCCGGTCAGGAATAATAATTCCTGCGTCAGCTTTTCTTCGGATTGCACGTCACGCGATACGTCCAGCAAGGCGGATAGCCTTTGCACTTCCTTTGCCTCATCCGCCTCGCTCATGAGCTGGACATCGAAGCTCACTTCGTTGGAACTCAGGGTGATCGGGCGAGGAGCGCGGTCGTTTATATCTTTTCGCTGGGTCACTCGGCTGGTCCTGACCTTAACCGCGTACCGGCCGGGCCGTTCGAAGCGGACGAGATAATTGAGTATTAGTTCCACCCGCGTGGGAGTCGACGAAAGTTTTTGAATTGTGAAGTAATCACGAAAAGAACCGCTCCCGCCTAGGTATTCGTCCAGCCAGTGAAAGACTCCGGTGTCTGGAGAAATAAAAACCGCGTCGCTGGGAGAGCTTGTTTTGTCCGTGACGGTGTCGACGTCGTAACCCTCGTGGTCAGCGGTGAACTCAAGCACCAGTCTGATTGGATCCCCAGCGCGAAAAGAGGTTTTGTTGTCGACCAGAGCGAGCTTTACGTGAACGTCGCCAGCCTGATCCTGGCCCAACGCAACTGTTGCACCGGCCAGCCAGACGATCACTGCCAGGAGGTAAATAAACTTACGCAACATAATCTTTCGGGTTGATTCGAGGGCCCGAGGAGCCTCAGGGTTGCTTGTAAATAGCACCGTTCTTCATTACCAGACGCACGCGACGCAGTGCCGAGATGTCCCGCGTGGGATCGCCTTCAACCGCAATTAGGTCCGCGAAGAGCCCGGCTTTGATTTGTCCGATCCTGTCTTCCATGTGCAGTACGCGCGCATCGATAGAGGTCGCGGATCGCAACGCGTCGACGATCGGCATTCCCCAACTTACCATGGTTTCGATTTCACGGGCGTTGTCGCCGTGGGCAAATACGCCGACGTCGCTGCCGCTGGCAATAACGACGCCGGCTGCGAGCGCTTGTTTGAAGACAACCTTCTTCTTTTCGATATTCGGACCGCTGGCGACTGAGAGCGTCGGACAAAGAGCGGTGCCACGTTCTTTCATCAAGCGAAAGAGTTCCGGCGTCAGGCCGTCTCCATGCTCAATCGTTTCAACACCGGCGAGAATCGCACGGCGCGCGCCTTCGGTGCTGGTGGCATGCGCGGACACGGGAATGCCTGCGCTCTTCGCTACTTCCACCGCCAACTTTAATTCCTCGAGGGTGAAAGTCGCGTGAGCTAATCCGCCGGCGCCCCAGCGGTAATCGGCATAGACCTTAACCCAGTCCGCGCCTTTGCCAATCTGTTCACGCACTACGCGCGTGAGGCCATCGATGCCCTCGGCTTCTTCAGCGCCCTGCGGGACGTTCCACTCTGACGCGTAGCCCTTCGGCCCATAACTGCCGGTAGCCACAATCGCGCGGGTGGCCACAAGCATGCGCGGCCCGGGAATGATGCCCTGTTGCACGGCTTGCTTCAGGCCGACGTCGGCATATCCGGCCCCTTCGGTTCCGAGATCTCGAATGGTGGTGAAGCCGGCCAGCAGTTCGCTTCGCAAATGGTTTGTTGCGCGCGCGATTCTCAGTGAAAGCGATTCGCGTGCGACCTGATCGTTCCACACCGTCTCAGTGTAAGGGTGCAGCAGAATGTGCGAGTGAGCTTCGATCAGGCCCGGCATCAAAGTCATGCCCGGCAATTCGATCACCTTCGCCTCTCGCGGAACTTTGATTTCATTTGCCGGACCCACTGCTTCAATCTTCTCGTTACGCACTAAAACTACCCAATCCCCGTGTAGTTGAGCCGACTCGCCATCAAAAATGCGTGCGGGCTTGAGCAGGTAGACGGTGTCGGGCGGCTTTGGGACGGGTGATTGAGTTTGGGCC
>JAWWPL010000512.1:0-6450 GCA_033850605.1 Blastocatellia bacterium
CAGGATTATCTGGCGGCGTTAGAATTAACGAACCGCCGCAGTCTAACGGTTGTTTCGGGTAAGTCGTGATTGCGGTCCGGCTGAAAAATGGAATCGACCTTTGATTCGCAGCCTCTTCTGTTACTCACAAAGAAGATGGACTACGGTCTCGACGTGGTGCGTCTGCGGGAACATATCAAAGGCGGAGATGGAGGTGAGATGGTAACCGCCGGCAATCAGTTTCTTCAGATCGCGGGCGAGTGTCGCCGGGTCGCACGAAACGTAAGAAATCATTTTCGGTTTCAGACCGAGCACGCCGGCGATGACGCGGGATTCAGCGCCCACCCGCGGCGGATCAAGCAAGACGAAATCGATTTCACCCTGGAGTGCGCTGGCTGACTCTGCCGACAGCCTTGATAAGTCATGGCGCTTCACATCATCGAGCCACACACCAACGTCACGCACAGTGACTTCGGCGTTCGTCAAACCTGCACCGGCTAACGTATCGCGCGCGAACTTGGCCGCCGCTTGATCAGATTCGACTCCGATCACTCGCGAGAATCGCCGGGCTAAGGGCAGGGTAAACAGGCCGACGCCGCAATAGAGTTCCAGCGCGACTTTACCTTCCGCATCACCCAGTGCGGCTTCGAGCAAGCTTGGTAATAAGCTGTCATTCGCCTGGAAAAAACTGGCGGCATTGAAACGATAGGACTCGCCCGCAACAGTTCTGGTAATGTCGCGCACGACCTGGCCGTCAAGTGCTGAATCTGCGCGCTCGTCCACAGCCTGGCCAATGCCCCGCACCGGCGGCGAGATCGAAACACCTTCATGACCTACGGCGGCTCTAAAATCACGCGCCTCGGGCAACGATCCCGCCGTCATTAACGCATGCAAACGCTCGAAAGCGTTCTGTAGTGGCGGAGCCAGCACTGCACACTCCGCCACATCACAGACACTTCGCGAGCCACTTTCAAAGTAACCCAGTCTTTGCCTGACGGCGTCGTATTGCCATTGCGCTCTGAGACGATAGTGCCAGGGATCGGGCGCGGCTGTGACTTGAAAGTTGGGTGTGTTCTCGATGCCAGCCAACCGACGCAGGCAATCCCTAATCATTTCCGCCTTCGCGTCGAGCTGCGCCTGATAATTCATCTGCTGAAAATCGCAACCGCCGCAACGGCCAAAGTAAGGGCAAGGTGGCTCGACGCGTTGGGGCGAAGGTGTGATTATTTCTTCTATCGAAGCGAAGGACACATTTCCTTTTACTCGGTCCACGCGGATTCGCACCCGATCGCCGGGTGCGGCCAGCGCCACCATGATGGTGCGATCGTCAGCGTGAGCTAGGCCAAGTCCGCCCGGCAGGATACGTTCGATGGTGACTTCCATATTTGTAGTACAGGCTGCCAGCCTGTGCCTCGCAGTTGAAAACACAGGCTGGCAGCCTGTGCTACAAACAGATTCAAAGAAAGAACAGACTAAGCCTCGGCACACCGTAGTGATCGCGCAGGCGTTTGCGCAGAAGGTTTTCGCGCGTCTGCTCAAATGCGGCTTTGTCCATTTGACGCTTATAAGGTTTCAATTGCGCACCTATCTCGCGGTTTGCCGACTCCAGCTCACTCTCACCAACCGCCATGCGGATCGCATCGTCGAGCATGCGCTCAATTCCCGTCAAAGAGTCTTCCAACTTCCGTGCATCGGGCTGGGCCGCGGACGCGTAATCGTTCTTGATCTCAGACA
Organism: Blastocatellia bacterium; assembly: GCA_033850605.1. Lineage (GTDB taxonomy): Bacteria > Acidobacteriota > Blastocatellia > Pyrinomonadales > Pyrinomonadaceae > UBA11740. Next base: position 1,714 of record JAWWPL010000512.1, read on the forward strand.
GCATCGTGATTGCGCGAGACAACCCTTCGCTTAGTTCGTGATTGTTGCCTCGCGCCGCAGCAAGCTCATTCAGAGTGTCGAGCGAACGAACAAGGTGGCCGAGGACAGCATCACGAGGAAAAGCTGACTTGCTGTCGTCGACCTTTTTGCCTTCGGCGGCTGACTCTTCATGTCCTCCTACGCGCGATTGCAGCCATTCAGCGTACTGTGCTTCGACCTCCTCCTGACAATACAGAAGGGTTTTGACGGTTCGCTTTTGTTTCTTTGATTCATGCGAATCAAAGGCGTGTTCGATCGACCGCACTACTACATGCAGCGGCACACCACGCTCTTTCCACCCCTCAATCAGGGCCCAGTCCATCGGACTCAGCATCAGATGCTTGCCGCGGCGACGAATGAAGGTGTCTTCGATTTCTGAAAAGTAGGAAAAGTAATTCAAGACGAAACAGTTTCAGGTTTCAGGTTTCAGGTTTCAAGTCGGCCCAGCGATGGGCGAACCTGAAACCTTAAACTTGAAACTTGAAACTCATTTACTCCGTTCGTAAATCAGCCGCAGCCCCTCCAGCGTCAGCGTCTCGTTCACCTCCTCGATGAATTCAGATCCGGTAGCGATCAATGACGCGAGTCCGCCGGTAGCGATCACGCGTACCGTCCCGCCCAGTTCATCAATCATCTTTCGCAGAATGCCATCTACCAGTCCGACATATCCATGATAGAGGCCGGACTGCATCGCTTCGACCGTAGCCGATCCAATGGTCTTTTGCGGGCGCTTGATTTCCACCCTGGGCAGTTTTGCCGCTCTCTCAAATAACGCGTCAGCGGAAATGGTAATTCCCGGTGTAATAACTCCACCCAGGTACTCCCCGGCCGCATTGATAGCGTCGAAAGTGGTGGCCGTGCCGAAATCCACTACGATGCAGGGCGCGCCATACTTGTGAATTGCAGCCACCGCGTCGACGATCCGATCGGCGCCCACGTCTGAGGCCGGCTGATACAAAATCTGCAAGCCCGTATCAGTTGTGTGATCTATGAACAGCGGCGTCAGACGGAAGTAAGCCTCAGCCATCCGTTTAAGCGTGAAGTTCAACGGCGGCACCACTGACGCAACCGCGATCGCATCGATGACTTTGAAATCCAGCTCCGCCAGTGCAAACAGGTTCCGCGCCAACACGCCCCATTCATCGACGGTTCGCGCCCGCACAGTCGTCAAACGCCAGTGGGCCACCAGCACCTCGCCGTCAAAAACGCCGAGCGACGTATTGGTGTTTCCGATGTCGATTACTAACAACATAAGGCCATTGCAGGGGCGGGGCTTGTCCCTGCCCGAACGATCGAATCTTGCTCATGACGGGCAGGGACGAGCGCTGCCCCTACGGATTCTCGGTTGCGCGCAACGCAGTAACATCACCAGCTCGCACCAACCTAATCTTCCCGCCCGCGGTTTCAACTCGCAACGCGCCATCGCTCTCCAAACCGCGCGTGGTTCCTTCGAAGGTATCATGCTCAAGCGCGACCCGCACCTGCCGGCCACTCGCGTAAGAGGAATTGGAGCACCATTCGCGAATCGTATGCTCCCCTCCCAACGGACTTTGGAGTAGATCATAACGCTCACCGATTGCCTTCAACAGCGCAGTGAGAAGTTGTGTGCTATCCGGCTGCGCGCCGGTCGCGGCCTCGACCGAGGTTGCCAAATCGCTCACCGTCGCGGGCAAACTATTTGCTTTCAAATTGATTCCGATCCCAACAACAGCTGCTGTGCCGGCTTGCGTGTCGACGGTTTCCGCCAGGATGCCGCAAAGTTTGCGGTTGTTAACACAAATGTCGTTGGGCCATTTAATGTCCGCTCGCAGTCCGCAAACTTTCATCAGAGCGTCGCACACCGCCAGTGCGGCCATCAAAGTAAGCAACGGCCAAACAGCTATCTCAAGTCTCGGGCGCAGCACCAGACTAAAGTAAAGGCCTGCATCCTTTGGCGATTGCCAGCTTCGATCGAGACGGCCACGTCCTTTTGTCTGTTCGCGCGTCACAATGCACAGGCCTTCCGCGGCTCCCGCCCTGGCCCGTCGCATGGCCTCGAGATTAGTTGAATCGATTGAATCGAAGCGGAGGATCGCGGGTTGAAAATGTTCGGACATCGATTTCACCACTAAGACACGAGGACACAAAAACGAATTGGCATCGACAGTTCAAGCATTATTACCTTAGTGTCCTTTGAGTCTTTGTGGTTGATATCATCGCGGTAAAGTGGTTGATGTCATCGTGGCAAAGCCTGCGGCATACTCGCCAATGTGTATGCCAATGCCGCGACTACGGCGCAGTTTTCCTGGAGATTCTTCGGGTCTATCTTATCCAGAGTATCGGCGGCAGTGTGATGATAATTGAAATAGGTGCGCGCATCCTGGATAGGCGCGAAAGTCGGCACGCCGGCGGCGCCCAATGGTTCAACGTCGCTGCCTGTCTCATCAACCAGACGAGTAACGCCCGCTCCCTGACTTTGCAAGATCACCGCGAGCGGTTGCAGCAAGGTTAAAAGCTCCGGCTTGCCCTGGGCGTAAAAACCCAGAGGATGACCCGCGCCAAGATCGGTCTCGATAGCCGCAAAGTGATTGGCAATCTCGCTTTGATAATCCTGCGCGTAAGTGCGAGCGCCCATCGTTCCGTTCTCTTCATTCATCCACGCCACGACGCGCAGTGTTCGCTTCGGCCGCAGATGAAGCTGCTTCAGCAACTGCGCCGCCTGCATCGCGACCGCCACGCCGGCGCCGTCATCGATCGCTCCCCGGCCCAGATCCCACGAATCCAGATGGCCCGAAACGATAACGATTTGTTCCGGATGTTCACTTCCTTTTAGATCGCCAATCACGTTGTAGCTGACGGCATCGGGTAAAGTTTGCGGCGTGAGGATCAGGTGCAGGCGCACCTTTCCCTCACTGGTGAGATGCGCAAGAAGATCGGCATCCTCAGCAGCGACAGCGGCCGCGGGAATCTTCGGCGCGTCGTCTGCGTAACGCAATGCGCCCGTGTGGGGCAAACGATAGTCGGCTCCCCCTGCTGAGCGGTTGAGCGCCGCAACCGCGCCGAGTCGCGCGGCGGCGCTGGCGCCAATGCCGCGATAGATCACCGACTGTCCATAAGCCGGGCCCGCAAAACCATTGTCGGCAAGTTGCTGATCGAACCTGGCATTGAACACAACGATCTTACCCGCGACGCCCTTGCGGCCCAGCGCCTGCAGCTCATCGAAGTTATTCACCACCACGACTTCGGCGGTCAGGCCGTCGTTGGGCGTAGCCACGCTCCCCCCTAACGCAGTCAGCACGATCTTTTGTGTAGTGTTCGGCGCCATGCCCGGATATTCCGTCAGCGCAGCTGCTTCTTCGCCGCGGACCCAATGCGGCACCATTACTTTTTCGAGCTTAACCTCGAGGCCAAGTTTGCGAAGTTCAGCGGCGACATATTCAACGGCCGCCTGTGCCTGAGCTGAGCCGCTCAGTCGCGGTCCGATATTGTTCGCCAGATGGGCGACGCGGCGATAAGCATAATCGCTCTCCAGCGCCGCCTGTTGAATCTTCTTAATCTCGGAGACAAGTTGTGGCGAGTACTGCAATGGCGGGGCTTGCGGAGGGCGTGACAACTGCGCCGGCGTATTCATGACGAACAGGGAGAGAATAGGTACAAAAAAAGGAAAGAATCGCGCACGCCTGCTCCATGAGGCAAATGCAATCATATGATCACCCTCGGGATATCGTGTCTTGTAATTATAGTTGCTCTAAGCTCGCAGGATAAACCAAAGTACGCACGCATGCCAGCCAACCGAAGTAGCAAGAAGTTTTAGATTGATCCAGAATCCTTACTCGCTCATAGTCTCAAGTTCAAAAGGAGTATTTTAACCACAAAGACACAGAGGACACTAAGATGATGAGGGTGTTTGAAGTCATACCTGCAGAAACCGAGCACGTCTCAAAGCTAGCGGTCGATGCGGCAATCAAAGTGCATCGGGCCTTGGGACCCGGATTGCTCGAGTCGGTTTACGAGACATGCCTTGCACACGAATTAAGGAAGTGTGGCCTTTTAATCGAAACACAGGTTTCGATTCCAATCGCCTATGACGGAATTCATTTGGAAGCTGGATTGCGAATCGACCTGCTCGCGGCGAAGCAACTAATCATTGAAGTCAAAGCCGTCGAACAGATGAATCGTATATTCAGGGCGCAGGTTCTTACGTACTTGAAGCTAACCGGCTTACGTCTAGCTCTATTGATCAACTTCAACGTACTGCTCGTAAAGGACGGAATTGAACGCATCATTCTTTAGCGTTCGAGCAACCCGAGGCAACTCAACAAGAACGCCTCCGACGCAATCGATGCGGCGGAGGCGCTGGGTATGCCGTAGGTTCTCTTTCTCTCCCCTTAAAATGCTTTGTGTCTTCGTGTCTTTGTGGTTAAAAACTCCTACCCAAGCACGCCCCGGAACTTCGACGCGCTTCCCGCATAGCCGGGGAAGACGGTCTTCAGGCTGGCTGTACCCAAATGCGTCGTAGCAATCTCGCCGAACACGTCACGGAAGTCTGTGGTCAGGGCCAGGTCGCGGCCTTCATACAATTGGTCGCCCTTCAAGCCGGGCCAGTCGCCGTAGACTTTTCCGCCGCGCACGCTGTTTCCCAGCACGAACATTGCATTCGCGTGTCCGTGATCGGTGCCGCGGTTGCCATTCTCTTTGGCAGTGCGACCAAACTCAGAC
>JAWWPL010000028.1:0-16871 GCA_033850605.1 Blastocatellia bacterium
ATCAACTATGAACGCGCTCTCGCGAACTACACTCCTATGCTGCTGATAATCCGCTTAACCAAAGTATCCATTTCTCGATCAGAATCAACCAGCTTGTTGATCTTGTCCACAGAGTGAATCACCGTCGTGTGGTGCTTGCCGCCGAATTGCCGCGCGATTTCTGGGTAGCTTTTCGTAGTCAAACGCTTGCAGAGGTACATGGCGATTTGCCTTGGAACTAAAACATTCCCCATGTTAGAGCGACTGCGAAGGCCATCAACGCTCACCTTGTAGTAATCTGCAACGGCTTTTTGAATTCGGGAAATCGAGATTGGGTTTTCGTCGCTGGTGCGCGTGACACTACGCATGGCTTCCTGAGCAAGTCCCTTTGACAAGGCCAAACCGCGCAGAGAAGCCATGGCCAGTACCCTCACCAAAGACCCTTCTAATTCCCGAATGTTATGTTTGCTGTTACCCGCTAGAAATAGAGCTACGTCATCAGGGAGATCGACGCCTTGAATCTCCGCCTTCCGTCTGAGTATCGCTACTTTCGTTTCCAGGTCAGGAGGTTCAATGTCAGCAATCAATCCCCACTCGAAGCGGGAGTGCAGTCTCTCCTCGATCTCCGGAATTTCTCTCGGTGGACAATCAGAAGTAAGCACTATCTGCTTTTGGCTATCGTACAAAGCGTTGAAGGTATGAAAGAATTCTTCCTGAGTTCTCTCTTTGCCTGCGATAAACTGAACGTCATCAATCAGCAGGACGTCTATCGACCTATATCGCTCCCGAAAACTTTGAGTCTTGGCGTATCCATACCTGATCGCATTGATCAGTTCGTTCATGAAGCGCTCAAGCGAGAGATAGGATACCTGAAGCTTGGGATTAGCCTTCTTAATTGCGTGCCCGGTAGCTTGAATTAGATGGGTCTTACCCAGACCAACGCCGCCATACAAATAAAGTGGATTGTAGGTCTTCCCGGGAGCTTCCGCGACGGCCAGCGCAGCGGCATGAGCGAAGCGGTTGCAGGACGCGACTACAAAACTACCGAACGTGTATTTCTCGTTTAGCGGAGCCGAAGGAATCTCAGGGAGTTGCGTCGCCTCGATCTGTTCTGCGCCTGTAATACTGTGTTGGCCTTCTAAAACTGAGACGCCGTCCCCAGCCTTGAGGTCAATTCCGCCCCTGACTTTGTCACCTTGTGGCATAGCCCATTCAATTCGGCAGCCCTCGATTTGCATTTCGAGTAGAGACTCGGTCAAGACAGTCGAGTACTTGGCGAGTATCCAATCGCGAACGGCAGGGTTAGGCACGGCAATTCTCAGCACGCCGTCCGGTTGGAATCGGGTTATGCGAAGCGGTTGAAACCAGGTTTCAAAAGCCTGCTTGCTCAGCCGCCGCGCAAGGGCGTCAAAAAAAGCCTGAGATGCTTTATCGTCAGAGTGTGCCAGCATTGAAGGAAATAACGTAGACTACGATGTAAAGCAGGCAGAGCTTGCCTGGGAACTACGACAACCCTGCGTTGAAAACCCGACGCTAACATACCGGTCCGAGAACACGCAAGAAAAACAGCCAGAAAACTTCGGTGCTGCCGAGATACAGATTGACAGGACCCAGCGGCGTTCTTTCAAGCGCTTCCGTCAGCTGCGGTTGTAGATAGTATAACTACCTGAACTACTATGCAGAGGTCGCGGTCGCAGCAGGGGCGCTGTCGGTGTCGGAGGTGGAGATAATGATGGTATATAAACGGTCGAGATCAAGCGAACTGTAATACTCAATCTCGATCTTACCCGCCGAACCACTTCTGGCCGGACTAATTTGAACTTGGGTGCCGAGATGTCTGCGAAGCTTTGCTTCGGCAGCGCGAATGTTGGGATCTGCTTGGTGGGGCATCGGCTTTGACATAGCCGGTTTGGTCTCTGGTGCGTGCTTGATTCGGCGCTCAGTCTCGCGTACTGACCAGTTATGTTTGACGATCTTTTGAGCGTAGCGCCGCTGGAGGATGACGTCACCCAACCCCAGGAGTGCACGCGCATGACCAAACGATAATTTTTCGTTCTCGAGAAGTGATTGAATTTCGGAGGGGAGCTTGAGGATGCGAAGGTAATTGGTGACGAAAGTTCTATCTCGGCCGACGCGCTGAGCGACTTCTTCCTGGGTGAGATTCAATGATTCAATCAGTCTCTTATAGGCGTTAGCCTCCTCTATTGGATTGAGCTCTTGCCGTTGGATGTTTTCGATGAGAGCGAGCTCGAGAAGTTTGTCGTCCGGGATTTCGCGGATGATTGCCGGGACACGCGGCAGTCCTGCCAGCTGCGCGGCACGCCATCTACGCTCTCCAGCAACAAGTTCGAACAATCCGCCGCGCGGTCGGACCAGCAGTGGCTGAATGATTCCACTGGTGCGGATTGATTGAGCCAATTCGTCAAGCTTCTCTTGTGCGAATGTGGTGCGCGGCTGTTGATGACCGGGGCGGATTAAGTCGATCTCAATCTCGCGGATCTCGTCAGCTTCCGCTAGCGGCGAGTCGGTCGAAATCAGAGCGCTCAGTCCGCGACCCAAGGGTCCTTTCGTCATTGGCCACAACCTCCTGTGCTAGTTGATTATATGCTTCAGCGCCACGCGATCGCTGGTCATAGTAAATAACCGGTTTGCCGTAGCTGGGAGCTTCAGCCAGACGAACATTTCGCGGAATGGTAGTCTCAAAAACCAAGCTGCTATAAAAGCTCCGAAGGTCGGCAGCGACGGCTCCTGACAGTTTGGTACTTGCGTCGTACATAGTCAGAAGCAAGCCCTCGATCCTAAGGAGGGGATTCAGCGACCGCCGAATTCGAGCCAGGGTATTGAAGAGTTCAGAGACCCCTTCAAGGGCGTAATACTCGCACTGAATGGGCACGAGAAGAGAATCGGCAGCCGCCAGGCCATTAAGCGTAAGTAAGTTAAGAGCGGGGGGACAGTCAAGGATGATGTAGTCGTAACGTTCGCGAATCGGAGCAATTGCGTTTCGCAGAAGCGTCTCACGAGCCGCCATGTCAACCATTTCTACTTCGGCGCCTGCAAGATTTCTGTTGGACGGTACAAGATCGAATAGAAAGTCGGTCGAAAGGATTGCGTTCTCGATCGGCTCTTGCAAGACTAGAACGTGATAAGTGGAACGCTGCGATACTCTTCGCTCAATTCCGACCCCCGAGGTGGCATTAGCCTGCGGATCGATGTCTATCAGAAGAACTCGGTGGCTTAGTCGAGCGAGCGAAGCAGCGAGGTTTATGGCGGTAGTGGTCTTACCAACGCCGCCCTTCTGATTTGCGATGGCTATTATCTTTGCCATTCATCAGCCCGGTGAACTATCAGACGGGAGAGCAGCACATTAGCATAAGAAAGACTGCGACGCCATCAGGAACTCCGTTTTAGAGAGATCCGGAGGCCTGGGTCAGTTATGTTTCACGTGAAACCCTAACGGGGTTGGCGGTTAACGGCCCTGCTTTGCTGAGCGGCTGTTAGGTACACCAGCAGATTAGACAAGGCGGCAGGAGTCATGCCCGGGATGCGCCGCGCCTGTCCAAAACTCTGAGGCTGGGCCCGCTCAAGCCGCTCAATAATCTCGTGAGATAAACTGCCAACGGTCCGAAATGAAAAGCTCGAGGGGATATTGAGAGAGTCGTGTTGGTTTAAACGCCTAAGGCCGGCATCCTGGGAATCCAGATAGCCGGCGTAGAGGTGATCAGCCAACGCCGTCTCCAAATCACTGATGGAGAATTCGCCCTCTGTGCTCGAAGGCATAAGACTCATTAGCAGCCCGGGGTTAATCCGAGGCCTCAAGGCGAGATCAGCCAGCGTGAGCGATTCACCAAGCTCTTGTCCCGTCAACTCGGAACAAAACGCATAACTATCATCCGAGCGTTGGAGCTTGGTTTCTTTAAGTGACGTCCGGGCCTTAGCCAGTCGGGCGCGCCGCTCGTTAAACCGTTCCCACTCTTGATCGCCCACCAAGCCCAACTGCCGTCCATAAGGCTCGAGACGCTCGTCGGCATTATCGTGCCTCAATGCCAGCCGGTACTCGGAACGCGAAGTAAACATTCTGTATGGCTCATCAACGCCGTGAGTGATCAAATCATCGACAAGGACCCCAATATATGATTCGCTGCGATTAAGACGAAACATGGGCCGGCCAAGTGAACCCATCGCGGCGTTAATCCCGGCCAGCAAACCCTGACTAGCCGCCTCTTCATATCCCGTAGTCCCGTTGATTTGACCCGCCAGGAACAGACCCTTAATTTTCGCGGTCTCCAGGAAAGGCGACAGCTCTTTCGGATCGACGAAGTCATATTCGATTGCGTACCCGGGTCGAATAATCTGCGCTCGCTCAAAGCCGGGAATTAGACTTATGAGTTCCTGCTGAAGTTGTGCCGGAAGAGAAGTCGAAAAGCCGTTGAGGTAAACTTCATTCGTGACATAGCCCTCAGGTTCAAGGAATAGCTGATGTCTGGTCTTGTCCGGAAACTTAACGACCTTGTCCTCAATCGAGGGACAATAGCGCGGTCCGATGCTGGTGATCTTCCCTGAATACAAGGGCGACTCATGGAGATTAGCGCGGATCGCTTCATGAACCAGTTCAGACGTATAACCAAGATGGCAGTTCAACTGCTGCTGCTGAATTTGATCAGTGGAAAAGGAAAAGGGCACTGGGCGTTCGTCCGGCGGCTGCGGCTCAAACGCTTCCCAGTCAATGGTTCTTCCATCGAGCCTGGGCGGCGTGCCTGTTTTCAAGCGACCCACCCTCAGGCCGAGCTGCTTGAGAGCCTCTGCAAATTGAATTGAGGCCGGCTCGCCTGCCCGACCACCTGAGTAAGACTGACGACCCGTATGGATCTGACCATTGAGAAAGGTCCCGGTAGCTACGACAACTGCCGCTGCTCCCATTCTACGTGCGTCCTGCAACTCGACTCCGACGACGTTGCCGGCTTCTATCAAGAGGCTGGTCACAGTTCCTTGCCTTAGACTAAGGTTCGGTGTTCCTTCCAAAGTCCGGCGCATCTCAACTCGGTAGAGAGCTCGATCGGCTTGGGCGCGAGGCGCCCGCACGGCAGGGCCGCGCGATCGGTTCAGGAGTCGGAACTGGATTCCAGTACGATCGATGACTCGGCCCATGATGCCACCCAGAGCATCAATCTCACGGACGAGATGACCCTTGCCAATCCCGCCAATCGCAGGATTGCAGGACATTTGTCCGATTAGATCAAGGTTGAGGGTAAGCAGGGCTGTATTAGCGCCCAGCCTCGCTGCAGCCGAAGCCGCTTCGCAACCTGCATGGCCCGCGCCAATAACAATCACATCAAAGTACTCGTCGAAAATCATAGCAGGCTTATTTTAAGAAACGCCCTTGCGAGAGAGAAACACTTGCTCACTTACCAATGCAAAAGGTCGAGAAGATCTGACCCAGGATTTCTTCGCTTGTCGTTTCGCCCGTGATCTCTCCAAGATAGCGAAGCGCATTATGAAGACCTACCAGGATTATCTCCTCACTTGTATGCTCGCGCAACAGTCGCTCTGATGACGCGACGGCTGCAATCGATCGCCCCAACAGTTCATGATGGCGCGCATTGGTTATCAGCAATCCTTCACTATGAGCTTTGCCGTTCGCGAACGGCTTCAGTATAGCAGCGCGCAAGCTATCCAGTCCCGTTTCGTTCTTCGCCGACACGGCCACGACGGCCACACAATTCGGTTCCCGCGGAGCAAACATCGTCGTAGAAAAAGTTGGAAGGTCGCTCTTGTTCAGCGCCACGATGTGACGCACGGCTGCGACCTCAGCCAGTACAAAGTGATCTTCATCCAGGAGAGATTCAGAGCCGTCGATGACCACGATTAGAAGATCGGCGTCTGCGGCTTCTCGCTTCGCACGCGCGACGCCGATCGATTCGATCTCGTCGCTGGAGCTTCGGATGCCCGCCGTATCGATGAGCGTGACTGGCACGCCGTCTATTCCGATAGACTCGGCCAGCGTGTCTCGCGTCGTGCCTGCGATGCCAGTTACGATGGCTCGTCCGTGTCCCACTAAACCATTGAACAGACTCGACTTACCGACATTCGGCCGCCCCACAATCGCAACGCGTAGACCTTGGCGGAGAAGTCGGCCAGTACTAAAGGTGCTGCGCAGCCGGGTGAGATCCTGCTGGAGTTTCTGCAGCGACTCGATAATAGTTTGGGTGGCGATGGCGGGAAGATCATCTTCCACAAATTCGAGCGACGACTCGAGTTGTACAATGATTTCAAGCAACACTCTTTTCGCGGGCTCAAGCCGGTTCGAAATTTCGCCCTTGAGTTGACGCGTTGCTTGGCGAAGCGCGGTGTCAGTTTGAGCATCAATGACATCTCGGATCGCTTCAGCTTCGGTTAGTCTTAGTCGTCCGTTCATGACGGCACGGAGGGAAAACTCACCGGCGTCAGCCAAGCGAGCACCCAGCTTCAGACTGAGATCAACGATTGTTCGCAGCAACACGGGTGACCCGTGACAGTGCAATTCGACAATGTCTTCGCCAGTGAATGAATGAGGGGTTTTGAAATAACAAACGAGCGCCTGATCCAAAGTCTCGCCACTGTCGGGATCGATCAGACTCTTCAAGCGGAGCAGGTTTGGGGTTGGGTCATACGATTCATCGACGATCAACGAGCGCAGAATCTTGAGAGCGTCGTCGCCGCTGACTCTGATGACGCCAATGCCACTACGGCCTGACGGAGTGGACAAAGCAACAATAGTATCGTTCGGAACAGCCACGGTCCTTTTGATTGAGGGTGCGAAGGAGGGAAGGTCTCAGTGGGTAGAAGCCGCCTTTAGGCTAACTCTAAGACGGCGCCCATTTCCCTCGCCGATCGATTCCGTAAAGAGATCTTCTTCAGTCGCCAGGGAAAGATGGATAACTCGTCTTTCACTGGGTTCCATCGGACCAAACACAAAAGCGGCGGACGTCTCCCGCACCTGGCGGGCTGCATGTTCAGCCATCGCCCGCAGCTCCGCTTCACGAGCGGCGCGGTAATTATTGGCATCGCAGATAATTCGATGGCCCCTGGGGAGTGATCGCCCGAGCACCTGATTGAGGATCTGCTGGAGAGCATCCAGTAATTCGCCGCCTTCATTCAGCAGCAAACCACTGTCCGCGCCTTCAATAGCCAGCAGACAACCCAGATCGGATTCTGACGCTGACGCATGCACGTCAAACCCGGCACTCTCGAAAATCGAGTTGAGCAGCAGCTCAGCTTTCCCGCAAGTTTCGTCCATGGATGGGAGTGATTGTACCTTAAGAGTGGTTCCGCTGACCAAGCGAAACACATAAGATGAACTGACTTTGTGGGTGAAAGGGAAGAATACGAGAGCCCTTAGTCCTTCTTCTTAACGAACACGTCCCCGCGCTTATAGAGGCCGGCTTTGCCTGCCAGTGTATTCAAGACAGAGTCGAGTATGTCTTTATTCTCAAGTCTAAAACTGGTGACGCCGTTAACTTTGCTATCGGGATCGTCATACTGAATCGTGAGATATCGCACTTTTGTTTTGATGAGACGCGCCGGCAGCGCGTAAATCGACGGGACGCTGCTGGCCACTGTCGCAGCCGCCGGCCGGACCGAGTGCGTGTCAGCATAAGCTCCGGTGAGAGACTTGTACGGAACGAAAAGAAGCTCCCTTTGCTTGTTGTCCTTAAAAACGATCCGTTGGTTCACATCGTCGAAGTTGAGCGTCCCTTCCATCTTCTTGTTGTACCCAAAGACGCCGCCTTCATATTTGGCTTTGACCGTCTGAGGAGCAGGCGGGGGTGGGGGCACATTCGTGCTTGCGTCGGGTTTATCCTGGCTCATGGTTCTTGGCCGCTGCGCCAATACGCCGGCGGCGAACGACATGGTAAGCACTATTCCGATAACGAATGTGAGTTTTTTAGGCATTGTAACCCTCCGTAATCTAGCGGAAAAACTGTGTAGGAAGCCGAAGCAAAGACGCTTTCCAGCACCTCGAAGTTGCCAGGCGCGGCTCAAAAAGAAACCGCTCAGCGGCGCGCCTTACCCAACTGACTATCCGCGAAAGTATATCGAGTGGTCTTGAGGCGCCCGTCGATAAAAGTGTAGACGACACCGTCCCTAAGATTGCGGAAGACTGAGATATTCCGGGCATCGTCATGAATGAAATCGCGGTTCTTTAATAGCTTCATCGACTCAGCAGTTTCGGTAGAGTGCTCATGCTGCAAAACGATTTCCAGTACTGACCCGGCCAGTTCAGGACGAAGCTTCTTCGTCGTCACAAACTTTTCGTTTACAAAACTGATTTGAACAGAGCCGCCAGTAACATTGAAACGCAAGACGCCGTCAGCAGTCTCGGTAACAGGCGGACCCATTATTTTTAAGACCTCGGCGCGGCTGGTCTTAAAAGGCTCGATTCCGTTCCACGACGCAGCGCTCACATTCGTTCCGAAATTGAAGCAGGCAGCTGCTAAGACGACCAGACTGGCGGTCCACAGCGAAACTCGACAGTGTTCTTTTAGGCTTCTCACGGCAAGATGCTAATCGAAGGTTACTATTTTGCAAAGGGCCGAAGCCGTTCGAGAGACTCTTTGAAGTCAGGGTCGTTGGGCGCGATAGTCAGGGCCTTCTGATAAAGCGCGAATGCCTTGGGGTACTGTTTCGTCTTTTCGTAGTCGTACCCCAGTTCACGATAAACGTTTACGTCGCTCGCGGATTTGGCCAGCGCACGCTCCAGCGCGGCAATCGCCTTAGGAAAATTGTTCGCGCGTGAATGGGCTAAACCTAACAGGTAGAGCGTTATGCCCGTTGCGTTTTCGCTGGCAGCGGTTCGTTCCAGCGCGGCGGCGGCACGCGCGTACTGTTTGGCGCCGATTAGCGCACGCGCGTACAGGCCCATCGCCTCTTCGTCTGAACGCAGTCGCGTGAGCGTCTCGCCTGATCGCACCGCGCCGAGGTAATCCGCGCTGGCCTTTTCTTCATCCGCTGCTGAAGCGGCGCGACGAAGGTATGCCGAAGTCAGTAAGAACCACGCCGAAGCAAGTCTCGGATCGTTAGTCGTAGCCCGGTTCAAAGTAGAGATGGCCGCATCCAGATCGTTCCGCGTGAGGGCGATCTGACTCAAATATAAAAGCGAAGCGGCATCCTTTGGGTTAGCTTTAATGGCCGCATTAAAAGAGCGTTCAGCATCGGCGGTCTTGCCGGTCTTGAGCTCAGCCAAACCACGATAGTAAAGGAACGAAGGGTCAGGCCGGGCGCCTGGTCTTTCGATCACTGCTATGATCAAAGGCAACGCACGATCATATTTTTCGGCCAGCACATAGCTTTCGGCGAGCGCGTCGACAGTATGTGAATCTTCCTGTTTGGCTCGGCGTTGCAGGTCGAGAGCTTTCTGCAGGTCTTCGGATGCATCGGCATATTGCTTCAAATAGAACTCAGAAAAGCCCGCCAGTTTCCACGCTTCCGAATTGCCTGGATCATTGGCGGCGATCTGCTTAGCTTCCTGCGCGGCCGCGGCGTATTGCTTCTGCTGAAAAAGCTGAAAGGCGTGCGTCGTATCCGACGACACCGGGGCGTTGCCGACGGGCCTAGTCGGCTTTACGTCCAGCAGGGGAGCGTTCCTGTCAGTGGCCGGAGGTGTCTTTGGCTCGGGCCCCAGCAATGAGTCAGGTGGCGGCGTCGTGACCCGACGCGGTCGAGACTGGGCCACGGCGCCGGCCTCGAAAACGAGCATCGCCGATATGGTCATCAATATCAGGCGAATCTTTAGTTTCCTCATGGGGTGTGATTCTTTCAGATTTGCACGACTTTCTGCAAACGAGGGACGGGAGAGAAACAAGAGACGGTACTTCGGATGCCGCGAGCCGTAGGCAGGTTTGCTTGTCCAGCCGCGGAACGGAAGAGAAAAGCGGTCAGCGCAAGGCATAAGCGCTGACCGCCGGATTGATCCTTTACCGCAGCTTGGACCCGCGAACTTAACTAATTACTACTAAAAGTTCAGTTTCAATCCGAACTGGAACTGTCTGGGGTCAAAGGATGCCGTCGGACGGCTGTAGTAATGGCCGTTGCTGGCGCGCTTATTGAATCCGTTCACGTCATCGATGAACCCCGAAGCCGCGCCTTCGTTAAAGCGATTAAAGAGATTGAAGCCTTCGGCGACAATGTCCAGCCGCAGCCGCTCGCCGAGCCTGACCGAGCGCATCAGACGCATGTCAAGGGACGAGAAACTGTGGGTGATTCCCATATTGCGACCAAGATCACCGCTGGCGAAAGCTCCGTTTACAATCAGCGGCGTGCAGCCTGGTGCTCCCGGGACACAAAGAACGCCATTGGGAAGCACGGACGGACGATCGGTCTGGTTGGACTGATCGTTGTTCGTGTCCTGGTTACTCAAAATGTTGAATGGCCGCCCGGTGGCCATTTCAAAAATCGGAGCCAGTGTGAAGTCGGCTAAAAACTTGTGCAGTCCATCAGCCGAACGCCACTTTGTCGGTGAAGCAAACACCGCGCTGAAGACAAACCGTTGGCGCTGATCGAACAGAGAGTTGGCGCGCTCAGCACGGAAGTTCCGGTTGTCTTGCGGCAGCAATAGAGTCTGCAAGTCAGACGAATCATCGATCGAATGTGACCAGGTATAGGATGCGAGGAATTGGAAGTTCCTCGTAAACCGTTTCTTTAGATCGAGGGTCATTGCATTGTAGTTCGAGTTGCCATCTGAAACCTGCGCATTGATCGAGCCGAACGGCGAAACGACGCCCGGTGTTCGCAACGTGCCGCTGGCGGCCAATGCGCCGTTGAGAACTGCCGGCGTAACAGCGCCGCCGGTCAGGGCCTGGACCAGAAAGTAGTTAGGCGCGCTGGGACGGAAGAAGTTAGCCGCCGCGGGAGCGATGACTCCGCCGCGCGTCGTCACCGAAATCAATCCGGGAATGGGCTGGGCCACGATGTTGACGCAGGCTGACGGGGAAACCGTCAGGGCTTCAGTAGTGTTGACCGGCAGCCGGTTCATGCAGCGCCGGAAATTCTCGATCTGCAAATCAGTTCGCGGCGCATTGATATCCAGCGGATGCGGCAGGTGGTGCGCGCCGACAAACAGATACCCCGCTGAGATCGACATGTCTCTGGTTAGCTGACGCTCGATGGTGAAATTGGCCTGGTTGGCGTAAGCGTATTCAAAGTTCTTGCTGACATGCAGCGTGAACGGTAATACTGGGCCAAAACCGGGAAACGTCTGATCGTTGAACCGCTGGCGACCAAATTGATACTGGGCGGTGGAAGCAGCGCCTGGCGTATTAAACCCTGGCGGACATAATGGATTGTTAGACGCCGCGGTGCAGACCGTCCCCTGAAATACCTGAGTTGCGTTGAGCGTCGCCGTCGGAGCCGGGCCGCCCACTGGCGTCAAGATGCCCTGCTGTTGCTGAGATGCATCGGCGATGTCTGAGTTGAATGCCACGGCCAGCAGCGGGTGATCGTAAAAGATTCCCATCGCTGCGCGAATCACTGTTTTCGCATCACCCTTGATGTCCCAGGCGATACCCACGCGAGGCGCGTAGTTGTTCTTGTCACGCGGAAATCCCTGCTGCACATTCATGGCGTCTTGCGCGGCCAGCATATCGCTCGCCGACAGCGTGATTCCGGAGAACGGATCTCTCACACCCACGGTGGGAATCTGTTGGGTCAACTCATAGTCGTACCTGACGCCATAATTCAGGGTGAAGTTCGGCCGGATCTTCCAAGAATCCTGCGCGAACCAGGCCATTGGTTTGTTACTGAGCTTACTTACCGGATTGCCGAAGCCCTGAATGTAATTAGTCGGCAGACCGAGACCATACTGCTGCACCGGCGTGAAGTCCGGCGGCGCGGCGGCGCCGACTGTCGGAAAGGCCGCCACCGACGAAGCGCTCAGGCCGCCAAAGTTATACAGACCTGCAAAGTTCAACTCAAAAATCGCGGAAGGTATGTTGACGGAAGCGTAATCCCCGCCGAACTTGAAAGTGTGATTGCCGGTCACGAAATTCAAGCTGTCGGTCCATTCATAGCGCGTTTCCGTGCGCACGACCGGCGAGAACAGTTCGCGCCCGATAAAGGCCGTGCCGGAAATGTTGAAGGCGACGGCGTCGCCGTTCTGTGATTTGAAGGTGGCGCGTCGCTCGCCAAAGTTAAATCGCGCTTCGTTGACCATGCGGTTCGAAAGCGTCGACGTCAGACTAACGACCGCGGACGTATCTTTCAGCTTTTGAATACCGGTGCGCGAGAAATCATTCTGACCCAGGGATTGGTTCTGCGATTCAACCTGAATGCCGGTGATGAGGCTGGGGTTATATCCGAAGCGGAAAGTCAGATGATGCTTCTGCTTCTCGTCGATGATTTGATCCAAACGAAAAGAGTTGAAGGTAGTTTTTTCCGTGACCGGAAAAATTCTAAGTAGCGACTGTAACGGACGAAACGCAATTAACTGTCCCGCGGCATTAGTGGTGGATACCGGCACCGGAGCGCCTGAGAGAACAAAGCGTCCCCCGACTACCTGACCGGCGGGGACGCCGAGAGTGCCTCCCGGGCTAATGAGCGGGTTCGTACCTGTCAGCGCAGTGTTGCCGCCGCTCGAAGCAAGCGTGGCATAAGAAATCGCCGCGCCGGCAAGGGCCTGGCCCTGCGCGATGTTAGCTGGCACGCCCGAACCGATCAGCGCGGTTGCCGTGCCGAGCAAAGTGCTCACGTAACTACTTTGTCCCGGCGTGATGTTGCGAAACGTCTGTGTGAAAGGTAAGAAGGGCGCGCCTATGGTAACGCTGCCGCCCAGCCCCTGGGTTACATCACTGGTGAAAAAGCCGGATTCGTGCCGCTGACGCTGCTCAAAGGCGAGAAAGAAAAACGAACGGTCTTTGTGGAAAGGACCGCCGAGCGTCGCGCCGTACTGAGCGCGGGTGAACGGTGGTTTATTTACCGGCGCGAAGGGATTACGCGCCTGAAAACTCTTGTGCCTCAGAAAGCCGAAAACATTTCCCTGGAGTTTGTTGCTTCCACCCTTGGTGACTACGTTGACCACACCTCCGGACGAACGCCCAAACTCAGGTGCGAATGAATTGGTTACTACTTGAAACTCCTGCACCGCTTCCTGACTCACGGTCGAGCGCGAAGCGTTGACTGAATTGTCGGTGTTGTCGGCGCCATCGACCTGAACCAGATTTGAGCGACCACGCTGGCCGCCAAAATTTAATCCGGTGGTCGGGGCGGGCCCGATCGGCCTGCCGTTATCGCGACTTACGGTCGAAGTCGTCAGCGCAAACGAAAGATAATTCCGTTCATTGATCGGAAGACTCTCGATGCGCTGCTGATCGACCGTGGACGAGACGCTGGTCGCCGTTGTTTCCACGATGTTGGGCGCCACTGACGTGATTGTTACCGTCGCGGTCAAGTCGCCGACTTCTAATGGAATGTCCTGATTCGCTGTTTGCCCGACAGTGATTTTTACGCTCGGAACCACCGCGGTTTTGTAATTCTGCGCTTTGACAGTTATTTCGTATTCGCCGGGGGAGAGATTCGTTATCTTGTAGAAACCTTCATCATTGGTTGTCGCATCGCGCGAACTATTTGTGGCCGTGTTCCGCGCAGTGATTGTCGCGCCAGCTACCACGGCGCCTTTCGGATCGCGCACCGAGCCTTGCAAATCCGCCGCGTTCGACTGCGCCTGAGACATCGCGACGCTGTAGCACGACACTACGGCTACACAGACCAACAGAATCTGGATTGAATGCTTGAGACACTGTTTGAGGGACAAAGACATCTTCGTTTCTCCTTCTGAAGTAAGCTCTGAAAATTGACTTAACGCCGATGAACTGTTCCCTCGGCGTAAGGGGCGCATCCATTTGATGGGAGACTGATCTAAAGATCCGATGGTCCGGTGCCGCTGATACACATCGAAATTGTCACGCGATGCCCGGACTAGATCGGATGGAAACTTTATTCAGCTTCATTATCTTAAGGCGTTTTTTACAGCAAAAAACGTCGCGTGGCAAGGACTGATTACTTTTGGCAACTCCTTCTGAGAGGAAGTGAACTGCTTTTAGCCACCGTCATTTAAACGTTCCGAGAGACAATAAGTTTCCGTTGAGGCGCCTCGGGTCGCCCGTGACACGCGCCGGCGAAGTCGATCGTTTAGGCCCAGGACCCCGATTGCCATTTGAGCCAGACCCGGGATGAAGGCCGCCCTCCTCATCAGAGAGCAAACGCGCAGCCGGGACTGAAATCGCAGTTTGTATGCAGCTCGGTAACTTGTTTCGAGATTGACGAGGCCGGCACCGAGATGGATCCCCGTCAGATGATCCGCAATCACCCCGGCCGCCAGTTCTCCGCTTTCCAGTGCCATCAGCATTCCGCTGCCGGTAAAGGGATCGATGAAAGAAGCCGCATCACCGATGGAAAGCAGTCCACTCGTGGGTGTGGCTGTGTGCCTGCCGAATCCTTCGAGCGAAACAGCGAGCCATGGTGTGCATGCCTGAGCATGCTCGAGGGCGTAAGCTGCCCGTCGGTTCTGGCAGACGATTGTTCGCATCACGTGCTCGGCTTCAGTTCCAGACTCGCGCACCGCGCCTGCAGAGGCGATGAAGCAAAGATTGCTTCGGCCATTTTCGACGCTGCTAAGTCCGCCGTAGCCGCCGCGATAAAAATAAATCTCACACGCACCCGGCGCGACCTGAGCGCCTTCCAAATGTGCTTTGAAAGCAACCAAAGATGCGCGCTGCGGTTTCGCCGGCTTCCGGGATTTCGCGACCCGACGGGCGAGGGCCCGGGTTCGTCCGGTAGCATCGATCGTAACTGGCGCTCGATAGCTGACTTCGTGATCGCCGTGCTTGACCAACACTCCCTCAACGCCATCGCTGGCACGATCGTTTTTCAATAGCAGGTTGACGACGTGTGCATCCTCCAGCACTTCGGCGCCGGCAGCACTCGCCCGCCGCAACAGGCGTTCGTCCATTTCCGCGCGACTCAAACCCAGCGCGACACCGCGGGCGCTAAACCAGGAACTGGGCACGCTGACGCTCTTACCTCGGGGCGAATAAAAAACAGTTTCAGTAAGTTTGGCCGGGCCGGCCGCGAACATCTGCTGGGCCACTCCCAGCCGCTCAAAGTGCGGCGTGCATTCGGGCGAGATGAATTCACCGCAGAGTTTTGCCCGCGGAAACTTTTTTTGTTCCAGGAGCAGCACTCGCGCGCCGCTGTTCGCCAGATGAATCGCGGCGCTCGCGCCAGCCGGCCCGCCACCGGCAATGATGACGTCATAGTTGAAGGAACTTGTCATACAAATTGTCCAGTTTAGAAGCGGGCTACCGCCCGCTTTCGTCGGGCAGTGGCCCGACGCTAAACGGTACCGTTGCGCTTGGCGGTTAATACCAAACGCGAAGGAAAATGCTTTTCGACGCTGGCGTGTTTCAGGCCTGCTTGCTGCCCGAACTTCTCTAATTCATCCGGCGTGAAACTCTTCAGGATCGACAGCGCGCCATCTTCTCGTATCAGGCGATTATGCAAAAACAAATGCCCGAGGGTCGTGTAGAAAAAATAAGCCATCGGGTTGCGATGCAGATCGATCACGAAAATCCCACGCCTCGCGACGCGACCCATTTCGCGGAGAATGCTGACTGCACCCTCGTCATCAAAATGATGCAGCGTCAGCGAAGAGATCACGTAGTCAATCGCAGCGTTCGGGAAAGGCAGCACCAGGCCACTTCCCTGAACGGAAGTGATTTCGGGAAACTCGGCGGACTGTTCAAGAATCGCCTCTGCCGATCTCTGGTTCAATTCCAATCCGACCAGCAACGGCGTGCGATCTGTTTCGCGGGCCCATTTCGCTACCACCCGCAACAGTTCACCTGATCCGGCGCCCACATCAAGAATTGAGAAAGATCGCAGACCTCGACGTTCAATTTCCTTCAGCAGCGAACCGCGTAAAGCCTTGGCATCGCCGAGCCATTCATTCACACGTTGTAGTTCGACAAGGCAGCCTTCGTACTCTTCGGGCGTGTAGGTTCCCTTGTCGATGTTCTCGAGTTCGTAGCTGCGTTGGCGGAATCTTTCGAACATGATTGTAGGGGCAGGGCTCGTCCCTGCCCGTTTTTTAAGATCCGGGCAGGGACAAGCCCCTGCCCTTACACTTTCTCGATCACCAGCGCGCTGTTCTTCGATCCGAAACCAATGCAGTTGCAGAGCGCGGTGCGCACGTCCGCTTCGCGCGCGGTGTTGGGAACGTAGTCGAGATCGCAAGCGGGATCCGGATCGTCGAGATTGATTGTTGGAGGGATGATGCCCGTTTCCATTGCGCACAGGGCTGCGCCTAAACCGGCGGCGCCACTGGCGCCCTGGGGATGACCGAGCTGCGACTTGGTTCCGGACATGGGAATTTGATGAGCATTGCCGTTGAGCGCCAGTTTCATCGCATTCGTTTCAATGCGGTCATTGAGCATCGTAGACGTGCCATGTAGATTGACGTAATCGATCTTGCCGGGCTCAATGCCGGCGTCGTTCATTGCAAGAGTCATCGCCCGCGCCGGCTCGTCGCCGCCTTCCTGCAGCCGCACCCGATGGTAGGCGTCGCAGGTCGTTCCGTAACCGGTGATCTCGGCATAGATTTTCGCGCCGCGTTGTTGGGCGCGCTCGAACTCTTCCAGCACATAGATCCACGCTCCTTCGCCCAGGACCATGCCGGAACGATTGCGTGTAAAAGGACGCGAGGCCCGCTGTGGCTCGTCGTTCCAGGCAGTAGTCAGCACCGTTAGCAGATTGAACCCCGCCAGGATTCCCGGCGCCAGCGGCGCGTCCACCCCGCCGGCAAGCATTACTTCCTGACGTCCCAGCGCGATGTGCTGTGCTGCATATGCAATCGCGTCGGTCGAGCT
>JAWWPL010000039.1:0-11340 GCA_033850605.1 Blastocatellia bacterium
CAGGGATCTTTCACGCGTTTAGATCTTTCCCACGCGATGGCGCGCCTGGCCACACTCGCATCGCAGTAAGTAGCACGGTCTGCCAGCCCGTGTTTGCAGAATATCCAAACAAAGACAAATTTTTATCTTGTCGGCAGATGCCCGTAATAGAGTACGGTTTCGTAGGCGAAGACGACTTTGCCGTCCTGTTGATTGGCGTCAAAGATTTTCCGCAACTCCCTGAGCATTGCTTCATAATCGGGATGATCGGGTTCCAACGCGTACGAGGCTGACAACAACCTTCCCTTCAGGCCCTGATAATCAAAACTCTGCTGAAATTCGAAGCGCGTACAGGTGCAGATGGCCGGTTCGCAAAAGGACTCGACATCGCAATCCTCAACTTCGCGCTGGACCTCAGAATAGTCGGTGCCATAACGTACTACTAACCCCTGGTAAGCCGCCATTAGCGGACTGGATTTAACCCGATAGCCGTTCCAGGCCACTACTACCCAGCCGTCGCGTTTCAGTAGCCGGACAAACTCCTCGCGGGTTTTCGCCCGATCGAACCAGTGAAAGGCCTGGCCGACAACAATAAAGTCAACCGAGTGATCAGGCAGCGTTGTCGCCTCAGCCACGGCGTCGACGCTGGTGAATTGGGAATACCTGGCCAGGATCTTCTCGCCGGCCGCGCGCATTTCGGGATTTGGCTCGATGCCATAAACCTGGTTGCCGTTCTTCAGGAAAAGCTCAGTTAAGAAACCTGTTCCGGAACCAACATCTGCGATTATCGACGCCGGCGTCAGGCCGCAAACCGACTCGAGCAAAGGAATGATCTCAGGCGGATATGTGGGACGATACTTGACGTAATTTTCTACGCGGCTGGAGAACCGCTTCGTCGGATCAAGCACGAGAGAAAACTTAGCAACGATACGGTCCAAAGGCAATAGTCGACTGGGAGCCGGCGGGGCAGTAGCCCGACCGTTAGGGAGGGCTCGCACGCTACCGTGGAGAAACGATGCTTCCCGCCCTTGGTGGCGCCACGTAATACTTCGCAAAAATCCTGAATCCAAGCAGCACCGCCAAAAGAAAGGCAAACGTCAGGGGCAAGCGCACGTCCGACTTGACCAGCATGTAGTAATGCAGCACGCCCAGGATTCCTGACAGGTAAACGATACGGTGCAGCCGCGTCCAGCGCTTGCCACCCAAACGCTTAAGCATTTTGTCGGTTGAGGTAATCGCCAACGGCAACATGAGAAAGAACGCCGTCATACCCACCGCGATGAATGGGCGCTTAACCACATCACCCGGGACGGTGGTTAAATGAAAGAACCGATCAAAGGCCACATACGTCAAGAGGTGTAGCGAGCCATAAAAGAAAGCGAAAAGACCCAGCATCCGGCGAAACCGGGTCAGCCAGTTGAGTCCGGTAATCCTCCGTGCCGGTGTTACTGCCAGCGAGATCAGTAGAAATACCAGCGTCAGCATGCCGGTAGTGCGGGTGACGAACTCTAAGGGATTGGCGCCCACCTGCTTGCGATAAATGTCCCACAGCAGCAGCGTCAGCGGCACCAGCCCGTTGACGAGGAGGACCAATTTGGCAAAGCGTATGTCTTTCATATCGGAGCGCCATATGGAGTGCGCCGACTAGTCGGCGCTTTTGAACGCGGCAACTAGTTGCCGCACTCCAAAATTAGAAATTCGCTTTTAGATCCATCTCCTCGTAAAGATAACCAACTTGATCAGCATAACCATTGAACAAAAGCGTATTGCGCGATTTGAATTCACCGATCCGATGTTCGGTTTTTTGACTCCAGCGCGGATGATCGACGCCGGGATTCACGTTTGAATAAAAGCCATACTCATTCGGCCCAGCTATGTTCCAGGTCGTCGGCGGTTGTTCCGCCACCAGGGTAATCTTCACGATTGACTTAATTCCTTTGAATCCGTATTTCCAGGGCACCACTAAACGAATCGGCGCTCCATCCTGAGGAGGTAACGTTCCTCCGTAAAGCCCAGTCGCTAAAATCGCCAGCGGATGCATCGCTTCGTCCAGGCGCAAGCCTTCAACGTACGGCCAATCAAGGACACTGGTGTTTTGATTCGGCATTCGCTTGGGATCGAGCAGTGTCTGAAACGACACGTACCGCGCGGACGCCAGCGGGTCGGCCTGTTTCAAGAGAGCGCTGAGAGGAAATCCCGCCCATGGAATCACCATTGACCAACCTTCGACGCAACGATGTCGATAGATTCGCTCTTCTTGCGGCGCCAGCTTCAGCAAATCATCCAGGTCATACGTCTTAGGCTTGTTCACCAGGCCGCCAACTTCGATCGTCCACGGCCGGGTAACGAAACCACGGGCTTGTGAGGCGACCGAACGCTTTTCCGTCGAGAATTCGTAAAAATTATTGTAATTGGTAATGTCTTCAAACGACGTAGACGGCTCGCTGGTTTTGAAGCCTTGCCGCATAGCATCGTCTGAAGGCGTTGTGATGAGGCCTGCGATCCTTGGCCGCTCTTCGACAATGGCGGCAGGTGGATTTAGTTTTCGATATAGGAAGCCCGTGGCGACAGCTGAGCCAGCGAGAACCGCGCCACGCACGAATAGACGCCTATTCAGGTAGACCTTCTGGTCGGTAATTTCGCTCGATTTAAGATCGGCCGTCTTCTTTATCAACATACGGACACTTCGTCTTTCGAAATCGCTGTTTCCTTACATTCAAATTACGCACGAGACTGCTATTTCGGTTTGCAAACATCGGGCGCTCGCTAATGTTCGGGCTATTGATCCGGAGGTGCATTCCGGATATTGCTTAATAAATCGCTTGAACGCCTGGTCTACAGATATTAGTATCGCCGCGATTTATTGCACGTCAAGCCAGATTGCTGAGGACTTCTGCATATGAGTCATGACGAGGATCAACCCGAAGCGCATCGCGCTGCGCTCCTCGCCGGATTTCTCGGATGGACACTCGACGCCTTTGATTTCTTTCTCGTAGGCCTGTCTCTCACCGCAATTGGCGCGGAATTCCATAAGTCTGACCCCGAAATTGCCTTTTCAATAGCATTGACGCTCGCCTTCCGCCCGGTTGGTGCGTTCATCTTCGGTTTGCTCGCGGATCGCTATGGTCGACGCCTGCCGCTCATGCTTGATCTCGTCTTCTTTTCGGTGATTGAAGTGCTGTCGGGGTTGGCTCCCAACTACACGACCTTTCTTGTGCTGCGCGCCCTGTTTGGGATAGGCATGGGCGGGGAGTGGGGAGTGGGCGCTTCTCTGGCAATGGAGAAGGTGCCGGCGAGGTTGCGAGGCGTGCTCTCCGGATTATTGCAGGAGGGCTATGCCGCCGGTTATTTATTGGCAGCCGTTTGTTACTTCTTCGTGTTTCCGCGCTGGGGCTGGCGGCCGATGTTCTTTATTGGCGGTTTGCCGGCTTTACTCGCTATTTTCGTCCGCTTCCGGGTGAAGGAATCCCGAGTCTGGGAAAAGACCCGTCACGAAAACTGGGGCCAACTGGGACGCGGGATTGCTTCGCACTGGAAGCTCTTCCTTTATCTCGTCCTGCTCATGATGATGATGAATTTTGTCTCGCACGGAACTCAGGACATGTATCCGACCCTTTTGAAGCGCGCCTGGAAGTTTGCTCCGCAAAAGGTTGCGATGGTCACAGCGTTTACCATGGTTGGGGCAATTGCCGGGGGACTCCTGTTTGGCCTCCTCTCCGATCGGTTCGGCCGCCGACGTTCGATGATCATGGCGCTGCTGTGCGCAGTGCTGGTTATTCCTCTCTGGTCGTTGTCACCATCGCTCTCTCTGCTATTGACCGGCGGATTCTTAATGCAATTCATGGTGCAAGGAGCGTGGGGAATCATTCCTGCTCATCTGTCTGAACTTTCACCTGATTCCGTTCGTGGTTTCTTGCCGGGCTTCGCGTACCAATGCGGCGTGCTGCTGGCCGGCTTTGTAGGCTTCATCCAGGCAATCTTCGCCGCGAGAACTAGTTATCCAACGACGATGGCTCTGACTGCGCTTACCGTGCTGGTAGGAGCGGCCATAGTGATTGCGTTGGGACGTGAAAAACGTGGAATACAATTCGGTGCATGAGGGTTGATAAGCGATCGGTAGTAACGTTAATAACAAACATCATTGATACAGGTTTGAAGATCTCGCGCATAGTGACGCTGCATTGATCGCTCCTGGAAGCAATCGCTGAAAAATTGCTAACGTCCTTATGGCTGGTTATTCCGGAACACCGCTAGTAAAAAAACTGGGCATCAAGCCCGGTGCTAACATCGCTTTGGTAAGCGCTCCGGCAGATTACGCGAGCGAACTTGATCTGCCTTCGGATGTGACCATCAACTCACGATCAAGCGAACCACTCGACTTTGCTCAATTGTTTGTTAAGCGAAAAACAGAACTCAAGAGAGAGTTTTCCGCATATGCGAAGCGTCTGAACGCTTCAGGCATGCTTTGGGTGTCGTGGCCGAAAAAGAGCTCTGGCGTATCGACAGATCTCTCCGAGAATGTTGTGCGAGAGATTGGCCTTACCGCTGGCCTGGTAGATGTTAAGATCTGCGCGGTCGACGAAGTTTGGTCAGGACTTAAATTCGTTTATCGGCTTAAGGATCGAGCGAAAGCGAATCCACAATAAGAGTCCACCATAAGCTGCCAACACCGAAATCCGGACCCTTTTCATCTTCCACAGAAGCTGTTGAAAAGCTGTGGATAGCCCTCTTGGCGTCGTGCGCAAGTTGTTCAGAAGCACGAACTTCCCGCGTTTTGCACAATCAAGAGGCATCCACAGTCGCATCCCTTTCCAAAGTTTGGTGGGATCCCACCAAATCTCAGGTTTCAGTGAATGAATGGAGCGACCTTAATGATTTGGCGTGACACACATCGGCCCTCAAAGTAAGAATCTGGGACGCGTTCAACGTCAGCAAGCAAATCGATCTGTTTTGATCGGAAAAGATCATCAGCAACTTCACCGCAAGGAAAATTCATTGCAGCAACCTTCTGATCTTGGATAAGAAACATTGCGATGATCAGCTAACGATCGACTCGATGATTCAGAGAGTCTTCATTCGGACTGATTAAACAATCGACCAATCAACTAATAGTTGGACCACGATCACAATCATCGAAGGTTTAGCGCGAAACATACGGCGAACGCTTTCTGTTTGGATCAGGAATGCATGTTTTTATTGGATCATTTCACACCTCGCCCCGCACATTTTTTTATCCAGCTGACGTTGCGAAATTCTTTCGACAAAAATTTGGTTGCTCTATCTTGTTAGCTTAAAGGCGTTGCGAGACAGAAAATAGTTTTTGGAATTGCCGGCGCCGCGAAATGATCGATTTGACGAGTTGGACCATGTCAATATGAGAAAGAGGTTGCAAAAAAAATCTTCCTAATTATAATGCCAGTCCCTTACTAATAGAGGTGGGGCGCAATGGCGATCGAGGCGAGTTCATGTTGGAAATCAGACGCAATTATTCATCCTCTCGACTTAACGTCGCCATTCCTGCAACCAACCTCGGTACGTACTGCGTTTCGCAGACATCAATGAGTGAGGGCGTCGTCACGCAATGACTAAATCAGCGTGGCCATCGACGGCGGATTTTTTCCGGCTCACATCCGGAGTACATCGCCAACATTAGTCACAGAGGGTTCGAGCGGGCCAGGGTGCAAGACGGCTTGTCTGTCTGCAGGGCGGGTTTTTGTTCCCTGATCGCGTACTTAAATCATTTTAGTGGAGCGCAAAGAGTGACCAGACTAGCGGAAGCAAACGCGTTAGAGTTGAAGAAGTGCCCCCGGTGCGAAGAGTCGCTGCCGCTCTCAGAGTTCGGCGTGTGCCGAGCACGCAAAGACGGTTTGAATCTTTACTGCAAGGGTTGTATTCGCCAGAAAATTGCCCACAGCCGGCAAGCCCTGCGCGAATACAAGAATTCGCGCATCAAGCAGGGAGCTACGGTCGTCGCGGAACGGTCGCGGGTGTCTATCGATGCTAAGTCTGGTTTTTCGCCGCGCCGCATAGCTCGCATGCTTAGGAAACTTTCGCCTGCCGATCGGGTGCGGGAGGCAATTCGCTGTGGCGCGCGCACGCAAAAAGAGATTGCTCAGGTCACCAGACTGCCTAAGGACGAGGTTTGCGATGCCTTAGCGAACCTCTTGCTGTGGACTCGCGAAATTCGCACCCAGGTAGTTCATCACACGCGGATGTATTTTGTTAATGAGGCTTCCGAAGAGCTAACCAAGGCCCGTGAAGCCGTCGAGGCCAAGCGAAAACGCCTGAACCCCTCATTTAGCTCGGTGGGTGTGCTGATGCCGGGCCGCAAACCTTCGGCCAGGGGGAAGGGGCGTCCGGTAAAAACGGACGCCGGCAGGCCAAAGGAAAAAAGTGCCTGACGACGCGCGATCGTTGAGCGGGCGGGAAATCATTCTTCAAAGGCGGCCAGGACCTCTTCCGCATGATCTTCCGGCTTAACCTTACTGAAGATCTTCTTGATTTTCCCTTTCTCGTCGATCAGGAAAGTCATTCGGTGAATTCCCATATACGTTCTGCCCATAAACTTTTTCTCGCCATAGGTGCCATAGCCTTCGACAATCGCGCGATCTGTATCCGCCAGCAAGCGAAATGGTAAATCGTACTTTTGGGCGAATTTTTTGTGTCTGGCTTCGCTGTCAAGCGAAACTCCCAGCACTTCGATGCCACGTTTTTTGAACTTTGCGAATGAATCACGGAAAGAACAGGCTTCTTTAGTGCAGCCCGGCGTGTCGTCCTTCGGATAAAAGTAGAGTACGACCTTCTTGCCGCGGAGATCCTTTAGGCGCACGGTCTGACCTTCACCGTCGCGCACGCTGAAATCCGGAGCCTTATCACCTTCTTTTAGTTTTGCCACTTGTGTTTCGAATCCTGCGTTGGAATGAACGAACGACCCGGATTCTAACGATTTCAACCGAGAACCTGCAACGACAAATGACTAAGAAAAAGCCAGCACCAAAAAAACGTACCGCAAAAAAGAGCGCCGCGAAGCAGGCCGAGACATCAGGTCTCTGGTTGGTAAAGCAGGAGCCGGAAACCTATTCCTGGGATGATTTCGTGCGCGACGGACGCACCGATTGGACTGGAGTGAGAAACTTTCAGGCCCGGAACAATCTGCGCCAAATGAAAGTCGCCGACCGCGTGTTGTTTTACCACTCAGGCACCGGCAAGTGTGTCGTGGGAATTGCAGAGGTGGCCAAGTCGGCTTATCCCGATCCGACAGCCGGCGATCCGCAATGGGTCGCTGTCGATCTCAAACCTGTAAAGCCACTAAAGGAAGCAGTACCGCTGGCGTCGATTAGGTATCACGCCAAGTTGGGCAATCTTCCATTGATTCGCCAGTCGCAACTGTCAGTGATGCCATTGACTAAGGAAGAGTTTGAAACGATTCTGTCGATGGGCGCCGGCAAGAAGGAGAAGAAGAGGTAATTAAGTTACAGAATGTTTGCCAATAAACCTTGGACGTCTCGTCTATACCTGACCGTTCTGGCAGTCGTTGCTCTGGCTTTGGCGGGATGCCGAACCAGCCAACCGTCTGAAGTTAAGACAAATCCCGCGGTCCAAACAAATAACCAACCGGACGCCAGGGCTGTAGCCGAGAAACCATCGCTGGCCGGTCGGATTGAAAACGTCTCGATGTATCCCGTTCCCAATCGCTCCGAAGACCTGGCTGTGTCGCTCGTTGTTTCGATCACTAATGCGGGCGCGTCGAGCACCGCCCAGGGATGGAGTTTGGAAGTTAGTTCCTCAGGCCATCCGACTCCCACAGTTGTGGAAGCCGTTCACGTCAATGGTATGGTTGAAATGCCCGGAACGAAGGGTCAAAAAGTTGATCTCGGGAAAGAGGATTTAGCGTTGAAGACCGCAAGAATTCCGATTGGAAGCGGCGGCGCAGTGAAAGGCATTCTCACTTTCGTACTGTCAAAAACCTCCGAGAAGTCGCTGTCAAACAACAATGCCAGCGTTACCATCCGCTTCAAAGACTCCCGAGGCACGCTATACCAGACGCCGAAGACTGTAATTGGTGGCAAGGCGTCAAAGTCCTAAGACGAATCTCAAGGGTCAATCCAGAATAATCTGGCCAACAACCTAAGCCCTTCTAATAAACTTTGCGGCCAGCCAACCAACTGGGATTAGCACGACCATATGAATCCAGTCGTAACCGCCGGTAGTATTTCCTCCGTAGTGATTGCTGATCATTAGGAAAACCAGCGGCACGGCCATAAAGGTGTTTTGCTTTGAACGCAACTTGGCCTGGCCGGCCAGTCTTTCATCAGGCTTTTGCCCGGACTTAATTGCCTCGATCATCTTTCTTTGGGCGGGTAGAATGCGCATCCACACGTTGGCCGCCATGATCGTGCCGAAGATCGCGCCCATATGAATGTATACGGCGCGTCCGCTGAGCACCCGCGATAGTCCATAAGCAACGCCGACAACCAGGACATACGCCACCACCGCGAATAACTTTTCATTGCGTCCCAGCGGTGAAATCATCAACAGGTCGTAGATCAACCAGCCAAAGACGAGGGAGGCAACACCAACTCCGACCGCCGCGCCCAGGCTGATATCAGACACGTCACGGTCAATCAGGGCCCCGCCGCCAAGGTAATAGACGATGATTAGCAGTGCCATGCCGCTCAGCCAGGTGGTGCCGGCTTCCCAGCGAAACCAGTGGAGTTTGCGGGAAAGCTCGTCGGGTACTTTCCGCTTCTCGACCATATAAAAGCCGCCGCTGTGAACCATCCACAGTTGTGGCGTGCCGCCGGTCGCGCGCACAGCCTTCTCTTCCTCAGTCAGACGCGCATCCAGCCAGGTGAAGTAATAGGTCGTGCCCACCCACATAATCCCGGCAAACACGTGTATCCAACGGGCGATCAGGCTGAGCCATTCGTGGACTGTCGGATTGATGTTCATGTTTGGAGCGTGGCACAGACTTCAGTCTGTGGTTCTTGACTACAGAGCAACACAGACTAAAGTCTGTGCCACTCAGCTTCCCCTGTACGTTGAATACCCAAACGGGCTGAGAAGGAGGGGCACATGATAATGCTGAGCCGGATCGCGAAGCTTGAAAATGATCGTTACCTCAGGATAGAAGCCTTCAACCTCACGGGCCGAAAAATACCTGGCCGTATCGAATATCAGCCGGTAAACACCGGCCGCCAGCATCGTTTCTTCAGGAACCAGATCAGAACCCCTGCCATCTTTGTCAGTGATCGCTTTGCCGACCAACTCCCAGCCGCCCGCTGCTTCGACTTCCAGGGTGATCGGCACCCCTGCGGCAGGCCGTCCTTCTGAAGTATCGAGAACGTGTGTAGTGATCGCACTCACTGGGTAAGCAATTTCTCCAATCTGAGTCGGGTTATTTTTCGCTGCTCTTCGGCCGCCAGGCGCAACTCAGTTCCAGAATCGTTCTGCAAGCGTTCATTCAGAATCGCCAGAATCTCTTCCGAACTCTTCCCGGTAGCACAAACAATAAAAATGAACCCAAAGCGCTCTTCGTATTCCTGATTTCCTGCGGCCAAAGCCGCTTTGGTCTCGGCGGCTGCATCCTGCACTCCCGACTGTTCCCGGGCCGACCAGTTGCGCGCTTGCTCTGATTGCGCGGCGGCTGCCTTTTGCTCTCCGATTTTCGGGTGAGAGCGAAAGGCTTCCAGCCAGTCTTCCTCACCCAAAGACCACCAGGCAGAATCTGCTTTACGATAGAGCGCGTCAGCATCGCCAAAGGGCCGCGCGTCCGACAGGGCCTTCGCCCAAGCTTGCGAGCCGCAGCATTTCAAGAATTCTGCTTCCGCCTGCTCTGGCGCAAGCTCGTTCAGCTGTTGAAGGGCGCTAATCAAGAGTATCTAATCACCACAAAGTCACGAGGACTCAAAGTTCACCCGGTGTCTTTGCGCACTTAGTGCCTTTGCGGTTATTTCTCAATCTCTCCCTCAATCTGTCCAAAGACACGCAACCGACTGACGCCGCCATCTGGAAAAATATTGAAGCGCACATGCGAAACCGTCCCCGTGTCCATTACTTCGTCAAAGAGGTGGCGCGAGTGGGCCTGCAACTTCGTGCGCGCCAGTACCGGCTTCCACACAAATTCCGGATCCTGGATAGTCTCGAGCGGCACGTCCGCGGCGTGGCAGCCTTCCAATGAACAACTCTCGGGAAAATTTCCTTTGAAGTAGGAGGTGTCAACTTCAAGCCGTCGAATTCTTCCCGTAGTACCCAATTTGACGATCGTCCAGTCGTGGCCAGGGCCACGGCGGCGCTTGGTTTCCCATCCATCGCTCATGTTTGAGGCCCGTCCCGGCATGATCAGATTATGCCGGTGACCAAAAAACATGTCGCTGCATGAGAGCACCCTGCCTCCGTTTTCCACCGCCGCCAGATCAATTTCGCCCCCGATCCCGCTTAGCCGGTTCCAATCCGGAACGATTTCGCCAAAAACGCGCAGACGCGCGACGCCGCCGTCGGGATAAATCTTGAACCGCAGATGGGTCCAGCGTTGCTCGTTCGTGATGGCGAATGGATTGAGCGAATCGCCGTTGAGACTTGCCTTCGCCAGAATCTCAGTCCACGGTACTGATTCCGCGGTTATCTCATCGGTTGTTGGCAGACCGTCGATCGCACAAGCCTCCAGCGAACATTTCTCAGGATAGTTGCCTTTGAAATGACTCGTATCCACCACCACTCCGCGAATGATTCCGGGCAAGCCCAGCCGAACAATGCACCAATCAAACCCCGGGGTGCGACGCCGGCGCGACTCCCAACCGTCCATCCATTTTCCGAGGTCTGTGTATTTGCCTTCGATAAAAACCGGCGCGCTGGGCTTCAACAGATTTTCTTTCGGCGCAAAGAACTCATCGTTGGCAAACAGCACCGCTCCGCCGAGGCGTTCGGAAGCGAGATCGATTAGCTCAGTGAAATCCATATTGGTTCGACAGACTTCTTTGCGGCTTTGGTGTTTCCTTTGCGCCTTTGCGAGAACCAAATAATCTTTCACGCAAAGGCGCTAAGAAGAACTGAAGGCGCAAAGTTTTCTCATTATCCAGATCGCGCTCGAAACAGCGGCCGGCCTTGGGGTTCGCTAAACTCGCCGCCATCATAAACCATCTGTCCGCGAAGAAAAGTCTTTTCTACTGCTCCCCGCAAAGTCCCGCCCGCATAAGGCGTCAACTTATGTCGATGTTGAATCAGTCCAGGTGCGACAAGAAATTCCCGCTCTGGATTCCAGATCACAATGTCGGCATCGCCGCCAACACCAATCGAACCTTTAACCGGCGCCAGCCCGACTTGCCGCGCCGGCGCCGCACAAAGCCACTCTGCCAATTGATT
>JAWWPL010000073.1:0-12392 GCA_033850605.1 Blastocatellia bacterium
ATATAGGACCGATAGGGCCTATTGGACCTATTCTCTCCTTGAAACATTAATCCTTCCGGCAACGTAAAACCGGAGCAATTGCAACGATGAGCGCAGCGATTTCCATAGCAAACCCTGTCGCCCTGGCGGATGGCGAACTGGTTCAGAGTGCCCTGGCCGGACGCGAAATGGCTTTTGAAGAGCTGGTGCGCAGGTACCAGCGACCGATTGCGGCGTACGTGTATCGAATGGTTGGGGACTATGACTCAGCTCTCGATTTGACCCAGGAAGTTTTTATCAAAGTCTATAACTCGCTGGCGCGTTATCGTTCCGAATTCAAATTTTCTACCTGGATCTACAAGATTGCGCACAACGCCGCGATCGATCACCTGCGCCGCCACGCCGTGCGCGAGCATTCTCTAACCACTGGCATAGATGGCGAGCGCAAGGAAATTTCAATCGAGAGTCGCCGCCTTACGCCTGAGCAGGAAAGCGAACGAAAAGAGAAGCGGTCCGAAATCGAATCCGTGGTCGAGTTGCTACCCGCTGCTTATCGAGAGTTAATCGTGCTGAGACATTCGCAGGATCTTAGCTATGACGAAATTGCCGAGGTCACGGGTCTTCCGCTGGGCACAGTTAAGAATCGCCTGTTCCGCGCCCGTGACGCCATGCGCGATCATTTGCTCCACCGAGGCATCACAAGTCCTTAAAGAAGTTTCCGACGAGCTCTAGCTTGTCGCTCTTCGCGATTGCGTCGACCAGGAGCAAACGACAAACTGAAATTCGTCGGACACCGGACAGAGCGAAGGAAACTCTATGAACGCCCCAATTATTAGTCGGCAGAGCTGCCCGCTCGAAGACGTGGGCGCTTATCTCGACGGCGAGTTGACCGGGGTTTCTCTTGAGACTTTTGAGACGCACCTAAAGACATGCGTCGATTGCGCTGCCGAGTTGAGAGCGCAGCGTCACTTGCTTTGTACTCTCGACGTCGCTTTCAACGAGTCGCGCCCTTTCGAGTTGCCACGTGATTTTACGAGGGTGGTGGCCGCGCACGCTGAGAGTGATCTGAGTGGCATGCGCCAGAAAGGCGAGCGCCGGCGAGCGCTTCAATTGTGTGCAGTTCTGGCATTGCTTTCTTTTGCTTTGCTGGGCGCCGCTGCCCGAACGCTGGTGTTTGATCCCGTTCGATCTTTCTTCCGGGTCGCGGGAAGTCTTCTCAATCTCTTGTGGCAGACTGTCTACGAGGCGGGCACTGGCATCGCGGTTATTGTCCGCGTCGTGGGACGCGCGATAGTATTCGGTCCTCATGGTGTGGGACTCTTCCTGAGTCTCGCTTTCATCATTTCGATTTCTTTGCTTCCTCTGCTGATCGCCAGATATCATCGCGCGCAAATCATTGAATAGGAGTTCGACAATTCTATTCAAATGATTGCCATCCCGTTCTCACCAGAGACTCAATTCAGCGCTCGCACGGCGCCAATCCTCTGCAAAATAACCGCACTACTCGGCGCGCTGTTGGTCTGGATGATCGTGGCCCAGGCTCAGGCGGCGACTGACGAACACCCGGGTGATCCGCAGGCAAGAGTGATCGATGGTGTTGTTAATACCACCGTTTTCGGTCTGGGACAGTCGATCAGAATTACTGGCTCAGTTAAGGAAGGGGCGATAGCTTTCGGGGGCGACGTGATTGTCGAAGGCTCGGTTGACGGAGAC
Source organism: Blastocatellia bacterium (assembly GCA_033850605.1). GTDB lineage: Bacteria > Acidobacteriota > Blastocatellia > Pyrinomonadales > Pyrinomonadaceae > UBA11740. Next base: position 1,693 of record JAWWPL010000073.1, read on the forward strand.
GTGGCGGCTATCGGCGGTTCAGTGATCCAGCGCGAGGGCTCACGAATTGGTGGCGATGTAATAGTGTTGGGCGGCATTTATCATCACGGCAAAGCCGCGCCCGGACGCAATCCGAAAAGTGATACTTTCATGTATGCCGGTTATGAAGATGAGCTACGAAAAGTCATGCGCGATCCGTTTAGTCTTTTGCGTCCGCAGTTGACCGCGGCGTTTTTCGGAACTCGGTTGCTCGCCGTGCTGGTATGGTTCATCATTTCCCTGGCATTGACCGCAGTAATGCCGAACACAGTCAGCAGAGCAGTGGCTCGTTTGCAGTTGAGCAGTTTACGCGTGGCGATCATTGCCCTGATTGGATCGATCGTCATTGGCTTGGGCGTGCCGCTGCTCTTGCTCGTACTGCCGTCGATCATCGGCGGGCCGATCCTAATCATGGCGCTGCTTCTGGTTCTGGTTTCGAGCCTGTTTGGCCGGGTCGTGATTTTTGCGGCGACCGGGAATTGGTTGCGCCGCAGATTTTTTCCGCGGATCCAATTAGATTCGGTGGCGCTTCTGCTGGGCGTGGTGTTCTGGGTGACGCTGGAGTCCCTGCCCTACGTTTGGCCCTTCGTTATCGCCGGTTTGCTCGTGGTTAGTTTGGGGCTGGCCCTGACCGCTCGCTATCGAATAACTTGGAAGAAGCCGCGGTCTGTTGAATCCTGATGACTGCGGAGTGAACTGCATTGCTCTTCTGGCGCAAGATTGGTAAATGTTGGTGTCTTCATTCTCAGAATGGACAGATGATGCGCTGGTCGCTGCTGCCGGCGCTGACGAGGAGGCTTTCGAGCAACTGTTCGAACGTCACCGCCGTCAGGTAGCTCGCATCGCGGGCCGCTTTTTCTCGCAACGCGAACAAATAGAAGAGATCATTCAAGACAGTTTTACCAAAGCTTACTTCGCCCTCAAAACCTATCATGGCACTCACGAGGCGTCTTTCCGCGCCTGGTTGACACAGATTACGATCAACACGTGCTACGACCATTTGCGACGAGCACGCCGCCGTCCGGAACATACGGTCGAAGATTTTAACGACGACGAAGCATATGAATTTGCCGGGCAGCTCCGCGCAGCCGCCAGCGATGTCGAAAGCGCGCTCGTGTCGCGCGATCTGGCGGTGAAATTGCTGGCCCGACTGAGCGCCGATGACAGGTTGGTTCTGACCCTGCTGGATGTTGAAGGTTTTTCGGTTGCCGAGATCGCCAAGATGACCAGTTGGTCAATCTCAAAAGTTAAGGTGCGCGCGCATCGCGCCCGCGCTCATTTGCGCCGGGTCATGAAGCGGTTCCTCTAGGGTACTGTAGCGTTTTCCAAGTGCTTCTCAAGAGGAATTGTTGTAACTTTTCCAGGCCGTGTGTCGTCTTTGTTGAGGAAGCGCGGAAATAGCAGCGCTGGCGAATTTCAAAATGTTCAGAGCAAATCGGCAAAATCAAGACAAATCTGACCGCGCGGGCCGTTTAGTCCTGCGCGCCGCAGCCCGAAATGACGAAGCGGCTGATGCCGCAGCGGCTTCACCATTCTTATACGCCCGACTGCGCAGCCGGATTTCTGAAGAGCAGCGCCGGAGAGAGGAAGCGGGCGGTTGGGGAGCTTTGCTGCTCGTGGCCCGGCGCGCGATCCCGGCGATGGCTTTGGTTGCCATCCTGGCTGCGATATTGACGGTATGGTCGGTGCAGACGAATACGACGCCGGTGGGATACGGGCTGGAAGACGAAGCCCTGACTGACACGCGCGATCCGGGCGTCGAACAGGCCATCATTAACAGGAAGGCTTTATCGCCTGATGAAGTGTTCTCCATCGTTGTAGATCGTAATGCGCGTTGATCGGAAACACCGAGAGAAGAAGTAAATGACTTTGACAGGCCGCACAACTTTGAAGGTCTGGCTGGTACTGCTGGCAGTTTTCGTGTTGGGTAGCGTGACTGGGGCCGCGCTCACCGGGCTATATCGATCGCGCGCTGCCGGCGGCGGCGCTGAAGCGCGCGAACGCGCCATGCACGACCGCTTCGAAAAGATGCGCTCTGAATTGAACCTGACTGATCAACAAACCGCGTCCGTCCGCACCATCCTTGATGAAACGCGCAACGAATATCGAGCCCTGCGCACTGAATTAAGACCACGCTTTGAAGAACCGCGAATGAAGGCGCGGGCACGGATTCGTGCCTTGCTGACCCCGGAACAACAACAGAAGTTCGACGCAATGGTTGCGCAGCAGGATGCGCAACACGACGAAGAACAGAAATCGCGGCGTTGAACCCTGCTCTCTGATCTCGGCATCCAATCTATTGCAGCCTTCTATATGGGATTTGGCGCCTTAGATCTTAAACTTTTGCAACTATCAGGCTTTGTGAGGCGTAGATAATGGATAACTTCCTGGCGAGCGAAAGAAACTTTGTGAAAAGACTATCTATTCTCATATTGGCGGTCATTTTCGTGCTGAGCTCGATCGCGGTTGCCCTCGGACAAGCTCCGGCCGTAGTAAGCGTGATCGGCGAGGTCAAAGCGATCGATAGCGCGGCCAACCAAATGGTTGTCAGGGCTGACAGCGGCGTTCTCTTTAACGTCACGCTCAGTGACAAAACGCAGTACCTGAGAGTGGCGCCGGGCGAAACTTCACTCACCAAAGCCACCAAGATCACTTTGGCCGATGTGGGCGCGGGAGATCGAGTGCTGGCCCGCGGCCGGGGTGCGGCTGACCAGAAAACTGTGCCGGCGTTGCAAGTTGTCGTAATGAGCAAGGCCGACCTGGCGAAAAAGCAGGAACAGGAACGGGCCGAGTGGCGCCGCCGGGGAGTCAGTGGCATCGTTGCTTCGGTTAATCCTTCGACGCAGGAGATAACGGTCTCCAGTCGGACGCTTATGGGGCTTCCTCAGTCGGTCATCATACCTGTAACCGACAAGGTGATGATGCGCCGCTATCCGCCGGATACGATCCCCAAGTATAGCGATGCGAGGCCCAGCAAGTTTGAAGAAGTTAAGGTTGGCGATCAGTTGCGTGCTCTCGGAGATAAGACTCCGGATGGTACCCACTTGACAGCAGAGGAAGTGGTGTTTGGAACGTTTAAGATCGCCGGCGGGGTGGTAACCGCGATTGATGCCGCGACTAATCAAATCAAGATTACTGAACTGCAAACGAAGAAACCCCTGACCATTATTCTTAAGCCGGAATCGGTGCTGCGCCGCGTGCCTGCGGGCGGCGGTATGTTCACCGCTGGCATGGGAGCGGGTGGACCGGGCGCCGGCGGCGGCGGACCCGCACCGGGGCCGGGACAAGGCCAGGCCCAACCGCGACCGCAAGGCGCTGGACCTGGTGGGCCACAAGGCGCCGGACCGGGCAGGGGCGGCGCCGGTATGAACATGGCGGATATCCTCGAGAGGCTGCCAATTATCTCGCTCAATGATTTGAAGGTTGGCGACACAATCATCATGTCCAGCTTGCAAGGTTCCGATCCAACTCAATTAACCGCGATCTCGCTGGTCGCAGGCATCGAGCCACTATTGACAATGATGGCCGCCAGGCAACAGACCGGTGGTCAGGCTGGGCGACCTCAAGGAGTGGATCTCAACGGCAGCTTTGGTGGCATGTTCGGCGGCATCGGGCCGTAAACTAACCCTCTGATCTCGCAATTTTGACGTCAGAGCCAACCGCGCAGAGCGAAGGATTCCGTCCATAGTCGCCCGCGGTTGCTTTTCTAATAAGAGAGTTCAATGATGAATATTCGAAGACTATTCCCCTGTCTGGCGTCTATTGTGCTAATTGTCGCCTTTTCGACCGCGAGCTTTGCTCAAGGTAGAGCAAGTCTGCGTGGGCAAGTCAGCGACGAATTTGGCGCTTCAATTGTAGGCGCCACAGTAACCTTAACCGATGTATCCGGCTCACAGAAAACGACCACGACAAATGCGGACGGCGGCTATAGCTTCACCGGATTGGCGGCGGGGAAATACAGGGTTCATGCTAACGCCGTGGGATTCGCGACCTCCGAAGACGCCGAGGTAGATGTGAACGCGGCGCGCCGTGATCCTTTTAATATTAGCTTGAAGATCGCGGCGATTGAGTCGCAGGTGAAGATTAATTCCGAAGCCCCGCTGAGCACCGATTCTTCTAATAATGCCAACCAGACGGTAATCTCCGGCCGCGACCTCGATGCTTTGCCGGACGATCCCACGGAACTAGCCGCGGCTTTGCAGGCATTGGCCGGACCATCCATCGGACCCAACGGCGGACAAATATTCATCGACGGGTTTTCCGGCGGGAACATGCCGCCCAAGGAATCTATTCGCGAGATTCGCATTAATCAGAATCCGTTCGCGGCCGAGAACGACCAGCCCTCCGCGCGCATTGAGATTCTGACCAGACCGGGGTCTGACAAGCTGCGCGGCAGTGCCTCGTTTAATTTCAATGATGAGAGCTTGAATTCGCGCAATCCTTTCCAGATTAGCTCGAGCAAGCGCACGCCGTTCCAGATTCGCCAGATGGGCGGCAATCTTAGCGGGCCGCTAAAAAAAGGGAAGTCTTCGTTCTTTCTCGAACTGAACCGCAACGAAGTGGATGACAATGGTTTAGTCAGAGCAACCATTCTCGATCCGTCTTACAACATCGTGCAGATCGGCCAGGGCGTCGTCGTGCCGACGCGCTTCACCGGTTTCAGCCCCCGGATCGATTACGCCATCAACCCGAAGAATACCCTGGTAACCAGGTATAATTTCAATCACGCCGTGACAAAGAACAACGGTGTGAATGGCTTTTCACTGCCGGACCGCGGTTACGACTCCAGTTTCACCTCGCACGTCTTCCAGATTACCGAGACCGCAGTGCTCAACGCGACTATGATCAACGAGACGCGATTTCAGTTCTCACATAATCGCTCGGAGCAGTTGGGCAACAGCACCATACCCGTGCTGAATGTCAGTGGTGCTTTCGTGGGTGGTGGATCGCAGATTGGCCATGCGACCAATACCACCAACCGGTGGGAGTTACAGAATTTCACCCAAATCCAAAAAGGAATGCACACCATCAAGTTCGGTGGGCGCCTTCGCCACGTCAGCATTGATGACTTTAGTCCTAATAACTTCGGTGGTCAGTGGATCTTTACCGGAGGAATAACCGGGCTCAGCAGTATTGAGCGCTACCGGCGAACTCTGTCGTTGATGCAACAGGGAATGACCCCTGCCCAGATTCGCGCGGCCGGCGGCGGTGCTGCGCAGTACAGCATTAACAGCGGTAACCCGCTGGCCTCAGTAAGCCAGTTTGATATTGAACCGTACGTGCAAGACGATTGGCGCTACAAGCCGAATCTCACTTTCAGCTTCGGCCTTCGCTATGAAATACAAAACAACGCCGGCAGCAAATTTGATTTTGCGCCTCGGCTTGCCGTCGCGTGGTCGCCGGGAGCTGCCGATAGCACGCATCCACCAAAGACGGTTATTCGGGCCGGCGCCGGAATCTTCTACAATCGTTTTGGGGAGGGATCGACGCTTACCGCAAACCGCTACAACGGTCAGAACGTACAGCAGTTTATTTTTGCCGAGTCGGCTAACCCGCTGGTGCCTACCGATCCCGCGACGCTCACGCTGCTCAACTCCTACCATTGCGCCGACGGATCTTTTACGCCGAACTGCATTAGCAGCGTACCCTCGATAACCGGTGCCTCTCCATTACAGCAAAGCATTTGGCGAGTGCAGACTGATTTGCGCATTCCCACGGTCTATGTGGCCGGAGCGCAGGTGGAACGCCAGCTACCGCATAATTTCACCGTGAGTGTGGGCGCCTATGCCATTCGGATACTGCACGTCATCCGCGCGCGTGACATCAACGCGCCGATACCGGGAACGATCACCGCGGCGAATCCCGGCGGCATCCGTCCGAACCCCGGCGGTGAGATCGACCAGTTCGAAGCGACGGGCCGCTTTCACCAAGAGCAAATGTTCGTCGGTTTTAATAGCCGGCTCAATCCTCAGTTTTCACTGAGCGGCAATTACGTTCTGAGCAAGACTATGAACGACACCGACGGCCAGGGATCGAATTCATTGTTTCCGGCCAACTCTTATGACACGAGCGGAGAGTGGGGTCGCGGGCAGGGCGATGTGCGTCATCGATTCTTCCTCTTCGGTACCTACAACAATCCGAAACTCTGGAAGCTGACCTTCTCTCCTTTCATCACAGCGAGTTCAGCTCCGCCATTCAATATTACGACCGGCATCGATTCAAACCTGGATCGATTATTTGCCGATCGTCCCAGCTTTGCTGGAGCCAACGCCAATTGCGCTTCCCTGTTCATCAGATGTACCAGCTTTGGTAATTTCAATTTAGTACCGCTGGCCGGTGAGGCTATTATCCCACGCAACTTTGGTAAGGCCAGTGGGTCTTTTACCGCGAACTTGCGCATTAGTCGAAGCTTTGGCTTTGGCGATGTGCACAAAGCGACGGCTTCTAATCAGAAAGCCGGACCAGGCACGGCGGCCCCCGGCGGAGAAAAGCGTGGTGCGGGTGGGCCGCCTACGCGCGGTCCGATGATCATGGGCGGTGGCGGCGGCGGAGAAAGCCGCGGTCCCGGTGGTGGTGGCGGCGGAATGATGGGCGGCGGTGGCGGGGCCGCGTCCGAAAAGAAATACAATTTGACGGTATCCCTCTATGTCCAGAATATTCTGAATACCGTCAACGTCGGGAATTATGTTGGCAGTCTCTCGTCACCGCAGTTTGGCCAGCCCCAAGGCGTCGCAGGCAGCTTCGGTGGTTTTGGCGGCGGCGGTGGCGGTAGCGCCAACGCGGGCAATCGGCGCATCTATATGAACCTAAGATTTAATTTCTGAACCTCGGCAGAATCGCGGCGTATAAGAGAGGTAACCGCAGTCTCGAATCCTACTTCTCGGAAGGAAGCCCGCCATGAAGATTTGTGCACCGACGCTTGTTTTGCTTCTGATCAGCTCTGCCGCGCTGGCCCAGTCGCCTGACGCGGCAAAGACCAACGCTTCGGCAGCATCTGCGTCGAACTCGATTCCCGCGGCCCCGGCTATCTCAGCCAGTTCTACTCCGATTGAGCTGGCCCGAGCGGCGTTGGCGGCCCAGGGCGGCGACAAATTCAAACACCTGAAAAGCATGATGCTGATTGGCTCAGCCGATCTCTATCCACCGAACAGTGCCCAATCGATTCCCGGAAAGTTTGTGATAGTCACGGCCGGCGACAAAGTTCGTATCGAAATCGACGCGCGTCCCATGTTCAATTTTAAGCAGGTCTATGACGGCCAGCAGTCCTATAGCTCGATGCCCAACGTACAGCTGCCGCCGGCCAGCAAGTTCGGGCTGCCGGTGTTGGCAAAGTTCGATCAACCCGGGTATACCGTTTCAGCTTTGCCCGACAAGAAGAAACTGAGGGGCTTTCGTATTGTGGATTCCGAGGGCAACACGACCGACTTTTATGTTGACCTGGCCACAGCTCGGGTAATGCAGTACCTGACTCCTTATAACGGCTATACATTTGGCACCGAGAACTCAAAATTTAAGGAAGTCGAAGGCGTCCTCGTGCCTTTCAATTTTTCGCAGCGGCTGGAAGTGCCGCAAGGGGCTTTCTTTGCTGAATACAAAGTCAAAGAGGTTAAGCTGAACCAGCCCATCGGAGATGACGTGTTCGTACTTCAGTAAGCGATCAACGTCTCGCAAAATAAATCAGGCCGCCTCTTTTGTATGTAGGGCGGCCTTTTTATGAGCTCGAGTGTTGAACGGATGCCCATGGGAGTGTCGGCCATAGACTTCCAGGTTGTACCAGTGTGTTGTGGATCAGTCCTGCTTTACATCCACTTTCAATAGTCGCGAGATCGTGCTGGCCAGGTCCTTAACCTGCTGCGGTTTTTTCAGAAACGCATCGACACCGGCCCGCCAGGCTTCAGTTTCGCAATCGTTGCCTGACAGCATGACTATCGGTGTGCGCCGGCGATGGGTCATCTTGCGAGTACGCCGCACCAGATCCAGACCACTCACGCCCGGGAGTTCATTATCCACCAGCAGCAGATCAATATGTTCGTCGCTGGTAAGATTTCGCAGCGCGCTGTCGCCGTCCACGCAAAGCTCGACTCGCCAGCCTTCGACAGACAACATTTCATTGATCAAATTGGCCAACGGTTCGTTGTCTTCAGCATGGAGAATTGAGATCTGGGTTGAGCCCGGCTCTGGGAGACCGGCGGGACGGTACTTGATCTTTCTCGGTTTCGAGAAAATATGACGCCGGCGTTTGCGCACCGCCGTCCGGGTCTTGAGCAGCTCCTTATGACGGCTGTTTATTAAGGAAATCAAGCTCTGATGGTGCTTGAAGCCCAGCAGCCGCGCGGCCCGAGTAACCGAGCCGTTTGAGTCTCTGAGCGCGCGTTCGATCAGGGCCCGCTCGCATTCAAGGATTTTTTCTTTGAATGAAAATCCTTCCCAGGAGTTTTCCGGCACGGCCCGATTCTCACCCTCAGAGTCGCCTAACGCTTCGATCACTTTACGTGCGCAGCCGATCAATCGCTTGCCGATAGACGGATCCTGAGAGCGCTGTAAAAGATCGGATGCCGATTGGTAGATCGCGGCCAGTTCAGTAGCGGCGGTCTGATCTCCCATTTCTTCGATCAGGCTGAGATGCGCGCGGCCGGCCCCTTCCAAATCACCAGCGGTCTCAGCAACTTCGATTGCGCGGCGCAACAGAACCCGCGATCGCGCATGATTTCCCAGACGCGCCAGCGCGATTCCGTGAGTAGTTAGCGCCTCTGCCAATAGCGCCTGCTCGTCACCTTTTTCCAGGGTTTGCACCGCCGAACGCGCAAATCGCTCTGCATCCCGCAGCCGGCCTTCGGCCAGGAGAGTGCGTGCACGAGTGTCGTCAACTTGCGCGACGGTCTCGATATCTTTTAGTTCCAGGAACAGATGACGAGCGCGATCTAAATGGCTATGTGCTTCCTTGTGTCGACCAAGTGTGAAGAATAAATAGCCGAGATTGTTTTCGACCCGGGCCAGATATCGACTATTTCCTGCCTGCTCGAAATGAAAACTGGCGGCCGCGGACTCGATCAACGCGCGATCCAAATAGTGCTCCCGGTTTTCCGAAGTTCCGAGTCTTGTAAAGAGAAGAGCTAATTCATTATGAAGAGCCCCTTTGACGGCATGATCCTGACTACTTTCTAACAGAGGTTCGGCCTTCTCATATAGATATAATGCTTGCTTTGGTCGCTGTGCCCATACCTCAACAATTCCAGCGCGAATAAGAAGGATTGCCCTTAGGTCAGAGTTGCCGTCACCCAGACTCGCCAATGCATCCGCCAGATGGATCCGTGCCTCATCGAGTGCACCTTCCCGCCAATAGCAAAGCGCGAGATCCCCACGTGCCTCGGCCACTCGGTTGAATTGTCCGAGTGCGTCGAAGCTGTCGATGCTGCGAGTAATTAGATTCTTTGCCGTCTCTTGACTGCCCCCTCTCGGGTTCGCACTCCCCAACCATCCGGCCAAAGAGCCCGCCCGAAGCAAGACGTCAGCTGCCACTTCCGGCTCGAGTCCCTCCAGTCTTGGGCCCTCGTTCCGGTCAGGCCAAAACTCACCCAGCGCTTCACACGCCAGCTCGTATTCACCCGCTTTCTCGAAATTCTTGGCTGTACGGCAGCAGAGCGTAGCTCGCTGAGCCAACGTTAGATCGCGGGCCTGTTCTTGAAGAGCTGCTAGCTGAGACTGTAAATTCATGTGAGGCATCCCTTTCTGTATACTTGATAAAAAGATTGCGTGTGGATGCGCGACCTCGGTGAAACATGCTCTGTCTGGTTCGTTTCAACAAGAGCGTATCCAATCTGAAAGCTAAGGAGAAAACATGAGAACCCTGAGAAAACTGGGACCTGCCATTGCTTTGGCGATGGTCCTCGCAACGCATGCTTTTGCCGCCCCATGCGCTCCTCCCGAGCCAGGGCAAACATCAACACCACCTTGTGAGATGCAGTCAACTCTCGGAGACATAGATATAGCCATTCAGAAGTCCAGCGTCCCCGGTTATGGGGGCACGCCAGTGGCAAACGAAACGTCACTTACTCGAATAGCGGCAAACGTACTGCTAGAGTTCTTGCCGCTGTTTTAGTTACTGCCCAGTTAGTACTGATCAATCAAATAAGAACTCGCTCTGCCAGTGAGCAAGTCTCACTGGCAGAAGGTTATAAGTGTGCGAGGCTAACGATTCTCAAAGACCGAAAGACTGCGACCAAAGACTGCTTACGGGAGGGCCCCGACCGTCGCGTAGCTTAACCCTGCCTTTAGAGGAATGCAAGCGACTTCTTGAAATTCTGGTAACAACCTGATCAGTATCTGGTTCGGTCCAGTTGCAACTGTTTTCGCAACCGATCCCTTTTTACCGTCGAAGAATCGGTTTACCTAGTCTAAGGATTGTCTTTACCTTGCCTGAAGATGCTTGCAGCATAGATCACTCATCATGAATGATTGCAAAAAAATTACGACCGAGTTTTTGAAGCGCCCGCCGACGCGCGAATGTTTGGTAGCTGTCCGATCATAGTCCGACCGCGCGGAAACCATAATCCATAAATAGAAGCTGCCTGAAGGCCGGTCCTCCAAACTAGCGCATCGCAACTCGCCCGGCTGAGCCATCGTCCAAAGTCCACTTGAGTCATGTTTGTGCTAACTTCAGTGCTGTCATGTCTCAAGTAAAG
>JAWWPL010000090.1:0-3968 GCA_033850605.1 Blastocatellia bacterium
GACTTGTCGCCGCAAGCTTTACGATTGCGGCGTTCCACATGGCCGTGACAAGTCACGGCCTCTGAAGCGGTAACAAGTTACCGCACTCCAAAGTCTTCGTTTCAATAGATTCACAATGACCAACACAGTCGAGATTCACATCAAGCGCCGGGCCGCCATGGACGCTCCGCAGTATTGGGAAGAGTTCGAGATTCCTTACCGGCCGAACCTCAACGTGATCTCCTGTCTAATGGAGATTCGTAAGAACCCAGTCACTAAGTCCGGCAAAGAAACCACTCCACCGTCCTGGGACATGAACTGTCTCGAGCAGGTGTGCGGCATTTGCACCATGGTCATCAACGGGCGTGTGCGCCAATCATGCTCGGCGCTGGTTGACAGCCTCGATCAACCGATCAAGCTCGAGCCCATGTCCAAGTTTCCCAACGTGCGTGATCTGATGGTGGATCGCTCGCAAATGTTTGATCACTTAAAGCGCGTTCATGCCTGGATCGAACTTGATGGCACACACGATCTCGGGCCCGGCCCGCGAATGGATCAGGAGGATGTGGAGGAGCGCTACGCCTATTCGCGCTGTATGACGTGTGGCTGTTGCCTGGAAGCTTGTCCGCAATACGACGAAGACCATTACATTGGCCCACAGGCAATTGCGCAGGTGCGTCTCTTTAACATGCATCCGACCGGGAAAATGGACCGCGACGAACGCCTGGAAGGAATCATGGGCGAAGACGGGATCACCAACTGCGGCAATGCGCAGAACTGCGTCAAGGTTTGTCCCATGGGTATTCCGCTGACCAAAGCGATCTATGAAGAGAACCGCGAGACGGTTCTGTACGGCTTGTTGGGATGGTTAAAGAAGTGAACCACAGATAAACACAAATTACACAGATTCCTTTCGTGCTTTTGTCTGTGCAATCCGTGTTTATCTGCGGTTGATGTTTTTGGTGTCAGCTAAATTCCAAGGACGTCGATCAACTCCTGCACTGAGGCCGCGCTCTTCTGCAAAGCAATCCGTTCTTCAGCGGTCAACGTAATCTCGATCACTTGCTCTAAGCCTCGTGCTCCAAGTTTGCACGGCACGCCGACGTAAAGTCCGTTCACACCATACTCGCCTTCAAGATAGGCTGCGCAGGGGAGGATCTTCTTCTTGTCTTTCAAGATTGATTCAGTCATCTCGACGGCCGCGGCCGACGGAGCGTAATAAGCCGATCCGGTCTTTAACAGGTTCACAATTTCAGCGCCGCCGCCGGCGGTGCGCTTCACAATCGCGTCGATTTGTTCTTTCGACAAAAGTTCGGTGATGGGAATCCCGGCGCAGGTTGAGTAGCGCGGGAGCGGCACCATCGTATCGCCATGGCCGCCGAGTACGAACGCAGTTACATTCTCAACCGAAACATCGAGGGCCTTCGCCAGAAAACAACGCATGCGCGCTGAATCAAGCACGCCGGCCATGCCAATGACCCGATGTTTGGGAAAACCTGAACGGCGCAAAGCCACCTGGCACATTGCATCCAAGGGGTTCGAAACAATGATCAGAATCGATTCCGGCGAACGCTTGACGATCTCGTCCACCACTTTTCCAACTATGTCTCCGTTAGTGCGCAGCAGGTCGTCGCGACTCATCCCGGGCTTCCGGGCCAATCCCGCCGTAATGATCACAACATCAGAATTTGCCGTCTCTTCATAGGTATTGGTGCCAATCAAACGTACATCGAAGCCTTCGACCGGGGCGGCTTCAGCCAAATCCAGGGCTTTGCCCTGGGGGACGCCTTCGACGATATCCACCAGAACTACGTCGCCCAGCTCCTTTGCCGCCAGCCAGTGCGCGGCAGTCGCGCCCACATTGCCGGCGCCTACTACTGTGATTTTGTTTCGTGCTCCCATCTTTGATCCTCTCGACTGTTGTGGCACAGACTTCAGTCTGTGATTCGATCCTTCCCTGGAGAACACAGACTGAAGTCTGTGCCACTTGTGTTATGTATTTGAAAGAAGCCGAGTCTAATTGCGCGCTCGCGAGAGTGTCAAGCAAACGCTCGAAAGCACAGCCGAATCACCCGCAGGGCGTTTGCGAGGAGTGTGAGGAGCAGTTCAGCGCCGTTAGGCGCGAAATGTTTATAGCCTTGAAGCACAAATATTCTTCAAGCTCCTTTAGGAGCGACCTAGAAGAATATTCTGCTCCTAAAGGAGCTAAGTGTTTTTCATAGCGATGGCGCGTGCTATAAACATCGCGATCCACCGGAACTGCCGGTGCAAGAGAAATAGGAGCCGCCACCCTGTCCGACGAACTGACCGCCAACTCAGCCTGCCAACTGGCGTCTTTGATTCGATCGCGCGCCGTCTCGCCTGTCGAAGTTGTCGAAGCACACCTCCGGCGCGTCAATGATATCAATCCCTTGCTGAACGCGATCGTCACTCTGGCGCCCGACATTCTCGATCAAGCACGGATCGCTGAAGCCCACCTGACGAGTGGTAAAGAGATCGGTCCTTTGCACGGCGTGCCGATCACCGTGAAAGACACGATCGATACCCAGGGCCTGCGCACTACCAGTGGCTCCGTTCTGCGCGCGAACCACGTTCCCGATCGCGATGCGACAGTCGTGGCCCGACTGAGAGCAGCCGGCGCGATTATCCTCGGCAAGACGAACACGCCGGAAATGGCGATTCCATATGAGTCGGACAACCCGGTCTTCGGGCGCACGAACAATCCACACCGGTTTGAGCTAACGCCCGGAGGGTCAAGCGGTGGGGAAGCGGCAGCAATCGCCGCGGGCCTTTCGCCGGCTGGGCTCGGCAGCGATCTTTCCGGCTCTATCCGGGTGCCTGCTCATTTCTGCGGAATCGTGGGGTTGAAGCCCACTACTGGGCTGGTACCGATGGATGGCCATACGCCGAGTGCTGACGGACTTCTTTCTGTAGCAGCCTGTATCGGCCCGATGGCTCGCACTGTCGCAGATCTGGAGCTTATTCTTAAAATAATCGCCGATGCCAGGCACTTAGAGACGAGCGACGTGTCAACTTCTTTTCAGCAGGGTTCTCTGGCGCAGCGTGGATTGCGCGTCGCGTGGTACGCAGATGATGGCGTTGCGCCGGTAACTGAGGAAACGCGTACAGCGATCATTGCCGCAGCCAATGCTCTCAGCGACGCCGGGCTGGAAGTGAATGAGGAAAAGCCTCCCGGGATCTCTGACGGCGCCCGACTTTGGATCGAGTTATTCTCGCGGGCTGCTAACGAACAACTGCGTGCTCTTTATCGGGGCCGGGAGGACGCAGCGGGTCCGTTGGTATCGAGACTGCTTCATAGTTTTGAATCGGCGACCGATCTGCAGGACAGAATAAAGGAGGCCGAAACCGCTGCCGCCGCGGTCTTAGAGCGCGAGCGATTGCGGGAGGCGCTCTTGCGTTGGATGAAATCGACGCCCTTGATTTTGGCGCCGGTAGGATCTACTCCTGCGTTCGAGCATGGTGCGCGCCGGGTCACAGTCAAAGGGGAATCGATCAGCGTGTTTCGTGCGTTCAGTTACTCACAGACCTTCAATGTTTTTGGATTGCCGAGTGTAGTCGTCCCGGCAGGCTGTTCGGTTGACGGCTTACCGATTGGAGTACAAATCGTAGGTCGACCATTCGATGAATCAACGGTTTTGGCGGCGGCTGCGATCGTCGAGGAATCACTGGGAGGCTTTCGCAATTAGCATCGAGACGGCTGTATCAGAAGCCCGACCGTAAGGGAGGGCAACATTCGCATCCTTCGCGACGAAGAAATTGTCGGTGATTGCGGCTTCAGCCCGCAGCAAAGTTGTGATTGCAGTTTGCGCTCAGGCCCTCACCCCAACCCTCTCCCAAAGGAATTCATATACTTGACGGATCAGTGAACCTCTTTCCGGTAGAGAAAACGCCGAAGGCGTTCGTGAATTCCAGCCCAGGGCAACGCCCTGGGAGCCGAGATGAAATCAAATCAGGGAACTCTGAAAGAG
>JAWWPL010000094.1:0-4118 GCA_033850605.1 Blastocatellia bacterium
GCTGACTTCCTGACCGGCATCGTTTTTGGCTTTGACGGTGCTGGCGTAGGGCAGGCCGGTCTTCTCTTCCACGGGCAAGGCATCGAGTTCCGTGCGCACCAGCACCGTCGGCCCGGCGCCGTTCTTCATGACGGCTACAACCCCATAACTTGTCCAATCCGGCTCGGCATACTTGCCCACGCGTTCGGTAACCGTGTAGCCGAGGGCCCGCAACTGTGACGCCACGAACGCAGCGGTCTTTTCTTCGTGATGCGAAAGCTCGGGCGCAGCATGCAGCATCTTGTACGTGCTGACGAGTTGCGCGATCTCGCGATCCAACATGCTGTCGATGGATTGCTGTGCTATCGCCGGCGTGGCGACAATGATGCCGCACAGAAAAGCGAGAAAAATCAGTTTCTTCATAGTTTACCTGGATTGAAGCGGTGAATTGCGCGAGCAAGATACCCTACTCGTCGTTTCTTCGACAAGGTGGTTCCGAGGATCAATGCGAGTTCCGATTTTTACGGCCCACTGAGTTGGATGGCGGAACCCATCGCTATCGCGGTTGTGTCAGAAGCCCGACCGTGAGGGAGGGCGGGACTCGCAATGATTCTTGATTGAAGAAAACTGGCGGCGAACTGCTGTATTGCCGCCGATGGATGACCCGGGGCGAGCGTTGCCCTTGCTCACGCGCGGACTGCTGACACACCCTCTATCCGTTCCGGGTTCTGTACCGGGGTTCACACCGCCGGATAATCGGGCGCGAAGGCAGAAAGGCCAAGGAGCGGCGCGGCCAGCATCAATCCGATGATTGTCTTCGCATCTTCAATCTCGCCGTCAGTAATCATTTGCAAAGCGCGGTCGATGGGCAGCCGGACCACTTCCAGTATTTCATCGTCCTCCAGACGTTGGGCGGTAGCGGTGAGCTGGGTGGCGAGATAAAGCCACATTTTTTCTTCACAAAAACCAGGCGAGACAAAGAACTCGGAAAGCTTCTCCATTCTCCCTGCGACCAGGCCCAGCTCTTCTTCCAGTTCGCGCGCAGCGCCTTCTTCCGGAGGCTCCCTATCGTTCAGCGTGCCGGCAGGAAGTTCGAGCAGATAACGCACGGCCGGATGGCGGTACTGCCGCACCAGACAGATCGTCCCGTCGTCGAACGCCGGCAGGATTACAGCGCTGCCTGGATGATGAACGACTTCACGCGTATACGTCTTTTCGCCTTCGCGCACGGTATCTATTGTGACGTTGAAGACCCGTCCTTCGAAAACTGTTTTGGAATCTAGTAACTCCGGTTTTGGTGATTCAGACATGTTCTTAGTTGAATAGTGTAATTTGAAGCGGCTGCGTCAGCAACGTCATCATTTTTAGAGATAGCAGCTCTTGAAGTGAACGATCCACGAAATACGCGAATCGTATTGGTTCGTTCGTGCTGTTTCGTGTGATTTCATGGATCGTTCTTGTAATAAGACACGAAACCAGACTAAGACTCTACTCGCTGAGTCGCTGCGATAAGAAGAAATCAAACGCAGAGGACGCAAAGGTATTCGCAAAGGAACGCAGAGGAAAACCCTTGCGTCCTTCTGCGAAGTCCTCTGGGCCCTCGGCGGTTTCGAATTGACGAAGCAGTGTGCATTCATTAGGAACGAGGTGTTCGCGCCCTTCCCTCGCGTAATGTCTCCTGGATCGCGCCAACCAGAAACAGCGATCCGGTAACACAAACCAGACCATCCGCCGGCGTGACTGTTCTGGCGATTTGCACTGCCACTTGCGCGGATGACGCGGGCCGCACTCTCGCCTTATCGAAGCCGGCAGGCACAGCGGACATCAGCATTTCGACTGTGGCAGCTCTGGGGTTATCGAGTTTAGTGAGGATCAGTTCATCAGCTTTAGGAAATAGTGTCGCAGCCATTTCAGCCAGAGCTTTGTCCTTCATCGCAGCAAAGATCATCGTGATTGGTTGGGTGATGAAATCGTCAAGGTAATCGCGCAGAGCCTGCGCGGCCGCTGGATTGTGGGCGCCATCAAAAAGGAATTCAGGTTCGCTCTGCCACAATTCCAGACGACCCGCATGCGTCGCCGCTTCTACCCCGCGAACGATTGCTGCGCGAGTGATCGCAAAGCCGCGTTCCCGCAGAGCTTCGGCAAGGGCAATCGCCGTCGAAGCATTAATAATCTGGTGCCGGCCTCGCAAACCGACCGAAATGTTCTGGTATGAATCGGGAAGTTCGCGCGTAGTGAATCGCGGTGTAAGTCCGGCGCGCTCGCACTGACGAACAATTAATTCGCGAACGACTTCGTTCTGTGGCGCTACGACGGCAATTACGTCCGGACGAATAATCGCTGCTTTCTCTGCGGCGATTTCAGACAGTGTGTCTCCCAGATACTCCTGGTGATCCATCGCCACAGATGTTATGGCAACAATGTCCGCGCGCGCGGCCGTGGTTGAGTCAAGTCGCCCCCCCATCCCGGTTTCCAAAATTGCCAGTTCAACCTTCGCTTCGCGAAAAGCGAGGAGGGAGATCGCCGTCACCTGCTCGAAGAAGGTCGGCAGAGTATCCAGACGGCCTTGCTTGATCAACTCCTCGGCTGTCGTTTTGACTTGCCAGGTGAGGGTCGCAAAATCTGATTCGGAAATTTCCGCGCCGTTGATCTTGATGCGCTCAGTGATGGAAATCAGGTGCGGGGATGTGAAAAGCCCGGTGCGAATACCAGCCGCGCGGCAGATCGAATCGAGCGTGACTGCAGTGGACCCTTTTCCGTTGGTGCCGGCGATCTGAACTGAAGGAAAACTTTTGTGCGGATCGCCCAGCGCGGCGAGCAGGGTTTCAGTATTTCGCAGACCGAGCTTGATGGTTAGAGTCTCGTGGCCAAGACTCAGGAGATAGGAAAGCGCTTCATCGAACGACATCGATTGAGTTTCAGGTTTCAAGTTTCAAGTTTCAGGTTCAGGCGGCCAACCTGAAACCTTAAACTTGAAACCTGAAACTCAGGCATTGAGCTGAAATTTCAGCCCGGAAAGCTGGGCCGTGCTCTCGCTGGTGATATCGGGATTCATCATGAAGTTTAGTGCTTTGATTATGTATTCACGCATTTTACGGCGGTCGACAATGTCGTCGATCATTCCGTGGCTCAAGAGAAATTCAGATCGTTGAAAGTCTCTCGGGAGTTTTTGGCGGATGGTCTGTTCAATTACGCGCGGGCCGGCAAAGCCCACCAGCGCTTTCGGCTCGGCAATTATCAAATCGCCCAGCATGGCAAAACTCGCGGTCACCCCGCCGGTGGTTGGATCTGTCAACACCGAGATGAAGGGCAAATGCCGCTCCTCGAGGGCCGCGAGCGCGGCGGAGATCTTTGCCATCTGCATCAACGACAGTGTGCCTTCCTGCATGCGCGCGCCGCCAGAGGCAGCGAAAATAATCACCGCTCCTCGTTCTCTGATAGCGTGTTCGATCAGTCGCGTGATTTTCTCGCCTACGGCTGAACCCATCGAGCCGCCGATGAAATTCATGTCCATGGCGCCGCCGAAGACGCGATGGCCGCCGACTTTGCCGCGGGCGGTGATCACTGCTTCCGGCAGGCCGGTGGCGCTCTGCGCCTGGGCAATTCGCTTGACGTATGGCTTGCTGTCGACAAATTCCAGTGGGTCAGTCGAGACAACTTCAGCGTCCAGCTCTTCGCAGTGAGCATCGTCAAACAACTGCTCCAGGCGTTCATAAGCGCCGAGGCGGAAATGATGACTACAGTGCACACAAACCTGCAGCGCCTCTTCCAGTTCTTTCTTGTAGAGGTGCTCGCCGCACTCGTCGCAGCGCACAAAGACATTCTCAGTCCGGACGACGCGTTCTGAGTCACGCACCGGCTCGATCTTGCCTTTCTTTTTACGAAACCAGGGCATATCAATAAAACAGAAATCAGAAGTCAGAGGCCAGCAGTCAGCAACTAACTCAACATAATGAACTCAAGGTTTAGAGTTGAGAGAAAAAGGGTAGCACAAAAGGGCGTGGTTACAGAACTGGAAGATTGGATCCAGGACGATGAGGTCAGTACCGAGAGCGGTATAGACCGGGTTCAAGAGAAATTTTCGGCAGGTGCGCATCAACGGGCGGCGTAATTGATACTAACGTGCGCGACTACCCGGT
>JAWWPL010000125.1:0-3688 GCA_033850605.1 Blastocatellia bacterium
TGGCGACTTCGACGCCGAGCTTCTTCAACTCCTTAGCTGCCTCTTTTGCCTTTTTCGGGAACAGGCATTTCTGATCAAGCACGGCGCGATATTCTTTTATCGCTCCATCATTGTCGCCGGCCTTCACTTTGGCGGCCGCATCCTTTAACTGGCCGTCAAGCGAACTCTCGCGCTGCTTCATTTCGCCGTCAACCACTTTTTCCACGTCGGCGACTTTCAGCTTGCCGTCTTTGCTTTCGACTTTCTTTACCGGAGTGCCGTCGGGAGTGGCCAGCACCGCCACCGGCAGCTGTGATTCGCCCAAGAGTTTATCGGCGTTGGGTATGCGCGTGTCCGCCACTTCCATCGCGACGCATTGTGAAGCGTAAAGAGAAAGCGTGCGCGATTCCTTCAGGCTCGAATTCTTTATCTCGTTCTGCGAGGCCGGAAACCAAAACAGAACCAGGCCGCCGGTCGCCGGCGCATCCTTGGCCTTGTAAATTTTCCAGGGTACCGGGTAAGTAGGCGCGTTCCCCGCGCCGGAGCCTCCGCCATTGGACATACCGCCGCCACCACCACCGCCGCCGCCGCCGCAAGTGGCCCACGATGATTGGACGAAGAAGAGAGCGAGGAGAGCGACCGCAATTGATCGAGCGAGTTTGATATTCATGGGGCGGGATTATAACAAGCTACCGGGCTGCGTGGAAGGTCTGGATACCCGTGCGGATTGTAATGTAGTGCAAGCTGCCAGCTTGCGCTGGCGCTGAAAATATTCCGAGACGTAGAGCCACCGCCGACGCTAATCCAAAACCGCAACGGGCGCAGGAGCCGCAAAGCAACGCAGGAAAACCCTCTGCGACTTTGCGAGCACCTTTGCGCCCGTTGCGTTTAGTTAATTCGGAAACCGAAGACTTCGTGGGACCTTGATTACCAGGTGCAGCCGTATTGCTTCAAAGCGGCTTCCTGTTGGGCAGCGGCCTGCTTGCAAGCTGCGGCCAGGGTTCCCTTGGTAGCCGGATTGTCAGCCAGCTTCTTCCAGGAAGAACGCCACTGATCGACGGCCGATTTGTATTGAGCGCGTGCAGCTTCCGGCACTTTGCTGGAAACACAGGCGTCGTACTTGGTTATGAAATCGTCACACTCGGGCACGCCAATCTTCTCACCGCTCGATGCGGTAGTAGTCTTGGCAGGCGTAGCCGCGGTCGCGGGCTTGTTGGAATTAGCCATTGTGTTGCTGTTTTCCATCGTGTCAGTCTTACTGCATCCGATCAGAATAGCAGTGCACAGGACGGCGAAAATCAATAAAGTTCTAGTTAACATCGGGGTACTCCTTCAAAGTTCAGCTGTAGCTTGAACCATAAACGGGAAAGGGATCGAAAAGCGGCGCTATGATACACGAGATAGAACAAATTGACAGCTGGAGTGTGCGCCTCGGCTTTGTGCGAGTTTATCTAACATGGTTCTGTAGCACAGGTTGCCAGCCTGTGCTCCCTCATTCAGCAGCAGGCTGGCAGCCTGCTGTACATTCAGGACAGCGGCGCCAAACTTCCAGCGCGTTAAGGATGGCGATTCTGCCTTCGTTTGATTTTCTCAGCGCCCTCTGCGATCTCTGCGTCTCTGAGGTGAACCGACTCCCAAATACATTCGCCGCAGAGGCACTGAGGACGCAGAGAAGATCGAAAAGACACAACCCGAACAGGACTCATGGGAAGTAATCTGAGTTCTGTCCTATAATCTTGTTTATGGAAGAGAAGAATCCTCTGGCTACCACCGCTCTCCCAGGTGTCGAACCATCCGAAGCTCCTGATCGCGCGGCTGACAATGTCGGTATTGGGCGAGGAACTGAGCTACCTCCCGGGGAAAGGACAGTGATTCTCGTGGTCGACGATGCTGCCGATAACGTAGCACTTCTGAGTTTGGATCTTCAGCAGATTGGTTATCGAGTAGTAACCGCGACCAATGGCGAGGAAGCAGTAAGCGTCGCTGCGGCGATCCTGCCGAAGCTGATTCTGATGGACATCAGCATGCCGCGCCTGGATGGCCTGGGAGCTACCCGCAAGATCCGCGAGCTGGATCCGCTGCGCGAGGTGCCGATAATTGCGCTCACCGCGTTCGATACCGAAGGCTTCAAACGAGCTGCCTATGATGCTGGCGTTTCAGGTTACTTAACCAAGCCCATCGACTTTGCCCGCATGCATCAGCTGATCGGACGGCTGCTGTCCGGGAGCTTTTGATAGTGTCTTGATGAGTGCCGACCTTTGTATGCTTCAACTACGACTGAAGAAATTCGTCCGGTTCCACGATCTTTCCCGCAATCGCTGAGGCCGCCACGACGTAAGGTGAAGCAAGGTACAGCTTCCCGGGCCCGCTGCGGCCGGGGAAGTTTCGGTTCTGGGCGCTGACGGTTACTGTCTCGGCGTTTGGAGAAGCGCCAGGGCCGGCGTTGATGCAGGCGCCGCACGAGGGATCGATCAATTCGGCGCCGGCTTCGGTGAAGATTTCGATGTAACCCTTTTCGCGCGCGTATTGCTTGATCTTTTGCGAACCGAATTGCAGGTAAAGGTGAACGCCCGGGGCGACGCGCTTGCCTTGTTTCAAAGCGTTCTGCAGAACGGTTGCGTACATGTCCATGTCGGCCATCTTGCCGCCGGTGCAGCTCCCGCCATAGGCCGCATCGATGCGAACTTCCTCGGTGAGCTCATCAATAGGAATTCCGTTGCGCGGATCGCCGGGAAGGGCCACCATCGGGTGAATCTGGTCGAGATTGATTTCAAAAGTCACGGCGTATTCAGCGTCTCGGTCGCTGAAGACGAAGCCCTTGCGCACTTCATCAGGATCAAGTCCGCGCATCTTCACAATATACTGAAGCGTGGACTCGTCGGGCTCGATGATGCCGGTAAACCCGCCCGCTTCCACCGACATGTTGGTTAGCGTTGCTCTTTCATCCATCGACCAGTTCGCCAGATCGTCGCCGGAGAATTCCAGCACCTTGCCGATGCCTTTGCTGGTTTTCATGTATTCACTAGCCAGAATGAAAAGCATGACATCTTTGGCTGCCACATCCGCCCGCTTGCGGCCTTTCAAAACGTAGCGCACGGTTTCCGGCACGCGGATGCGAATGTCTTTCGCGTACCACGCGTTCGCCATATCGGTTGAACCGACGCCAAAAGCAAAACATCCCAACACACCGGCCATACAGGTATGCGAGTCGGTGCCGATAACGATCTGACCGGGCAGAGCGAGATCTTCGACGACCGCGTTGTGGCAAATCGCTTCCGAGCCGCCTTCGGGATTCTCGCCATAGAGCTTGATGCCCTGGCTGTTCGTAAAACTCTCTTGCGTGGTCGCCAGGCCATCAGCTTTTTCCAGCAGGCCCATCTCGCGATGCTTGGGCGACATTACCTTACTGAGAAAAGTCAGGTGATCGCGGAAAGCAAAAACTGACTGTGGCTCGGTCACGCGCGCGTCCATGCCCAGTGCTTGTTTGAAAAGCGATTCGGCCATCGGCGTGACGTATTCATGAGAGAAGCGAACATCCGCCACGGCGAACAACGAATCGCCCGGCTTCACAGAGTCGACGCCAATCTGTCCGGCTTTGACGAAGGCATGACGTGCGATAATTTTTTCGACGATGTTCATCGGCCGCGTCGACGCGCCCGTTGAAGTGGCAAGGGCCTGCTGAATTACATTCTGAAACAAAGAGCTGTCA
>JAWWPL010000143.1:0-5443 GCA_033850605.1 Blastocatellia bacterium
TTTCAATTTCCGATTGCCGATTATTTCCTTTGTCGATCTTGAGCAATGATTTGCAACCGTCTGAAATCGGCAATTGGAAATTCGCAATCCCGATGCGTTCACTCGTAACGTAGCGCCACCAGCGGATCGACTTTCGCGGCGCGGCGCGCCGGGATATAGCAAGCCAGCAGCGCCACGGCGAGCAAGCTTGCGGAGACGATCGCGTAGGTAACGGCATCAGTCGGTGTGACCCCGAACAACAGAGTCGTCATCAAGCGCGTCATTGCGAACGCGCCAGCCAGTCCGATTGCCACTCCACTGAGGGCCAGGATCATTCCATTTCTCAGCACCAGCTTGATTACATCCACGCGTCGCGCTCCGAGGGCCATCCGGATTCCAATCTCACGAGTCCGCTGCGCCACTGAATAAGAAATCATGCCGTAGATACCTACCGCGGCCAGGATCGTAGCGAGGCCGGCGAATACTCCAAGCAGAACCGTATTGAAGCGCCGTGCGCCAATGGAAGCGGCCAGGATGTTCTCCATCGTTTGCGCGCGCGGAAGTGGAAGGTTCTTGTCAAACTCATGAACTGCGCCCAGCACAGATGCGGCAGCACTGTTTGGTTCGCCGGCGGTATGCACAACGAGAAACAGGTAAGGCAGTGGGCTGCGTTCCCAGACATTTGGTTGCTGATAGGCCAGATAAATTTCACTGCTTGGCTGTTTGTCCAACCCGAAGCCTCGTACATCTCCCACAACTCCGACAATCGTAATCCGCGGGTTCGGAGTCTTCGATGAGTCAAACCTCAAGCGTTGACCGACGGGATTCTGATTCGGGAAAAAGCGGCGCGCGAACATCTGATTGATCATGGCAACCGCGGGCGCCGAACTATTGTCGGCCTCGGAAAACGCGCGCCCCGCCACCAGCGGGATACCCATCGCCCGAAAGTATTGTGGGGTGGCCAGATGGTCCTGCACCGAGGACGCTTCATTCCCCGGGTCCAAAGGCGGACCTCCTTCAATCGTGAATGAACTCGAATGACTGTTCTTGGTGGGCGGGAGGTCGCTCGTAGCCCCAACCGCGGTCACTCCAGGTAAGGCCCTAATTCGTTCCATGACCTCTGTGTAAAACTCGGCTTGTCTGGTCGTCTCTGGATAAGCGTATCCTGGCAGATCCATCGGCACCGTGAGGATGTTCTTTGTCTCAAAACCCGGATCCACCATCAGTAGCCCGATAAAGCTGCGTACCAGGAGTCCGGCGCCAATGAGCAGGATCAGAGAAAGAGCAATCTCGGAAATCGTTAGTAGGCCTCGAATGCGGCGGCCGCTGTCGCCGCCTGCCGAGCTTCTGCCGCCTTCCTTAAGCGACTCGCTCAAGTGCATCGGCTTTGATTGCAGAGCCGGCGCAAAGCCAAACAGAATGCCGGTGATAACTGAGAGGACGAGGGAATATCCGAGCACTGTGAAATCAATCGTGACATTGGTTACCGGCAGCAGGCTCGCCGGCTGCAATCCTGTCAGCAGTTTGATTCCCCACGATCCAATGAGGAGACCAAGCGCTCCGCCGATTACGGCGAGCAGCATGCTCTCGGTGAGTAACTGCCGCACCAGGCGTCCACGGCTTGCTCCCAGGGCGGCGCGAACGGCGATCTCTTTTTGCCTTGTCGAAGCTCGCGCCAATTGCAGGTTGGCTACGTTCGCACACGAAATCAGCAACACGAATCCGACCGCTCCAAATAGAATCAGCAGCACCGGGCGAATGTCGCCGACGATCTGTTCATGCAGCGGCACCAGCCTGGTGCCGAAACCCGGCATGTCATGCGAGTATTCCGCAGTCAGCCGGGCGGTGATGGTGTCCAGATCCGCCTGGGCCATTCGCAGCGTGACTCCGGGCTTGAGCCGCGCGAGGACGCTGATGTAGTTGTGACTGCGGTCGTCA
Source organism: Blastocatellia bacterium (assembly GCA_033850605.1). GTDB lineage: Bacteria > Acidobacteriota > Blastocatellia > Pyrinomonadales > Pyrinomonadaceae > UBA11740. Next base: position 1,918 of record JAWWPL010000143.1, read on the forward strand.
TTGGGCAGAATCGCCGGCACCCAAAGGTCCTTCCGGCCAAAGAAATCAGGAATGGAGAACTCAAAACCAGGCGGCAGCACGCCCACCACCGTGTAGGGTGTCGCATCCAGCTGGATGGTTTGCCCCACGATGTTCGGGCTCGCGCCGAAGCGCCGCTGCCATAAGCGATGGCTAAGCACGACGACGTGATCTCTGCCCACCTGTTCATCTTCCGGGATCAAGGACCGGCCAAGAATTGGCTGGACCTTCAGCACTTTGAAGAAATCGGATGTTACGTTACCGCTCGTCATGTGTTCAGCGGCGTCGGTACCCGTGAGAGTGAAGCCAGACGAGCCGATAAATGCACCCATCTCCGCAAAGACTTTGTTCTGTTCTTTGTAATCCACGTAGTTCGGCGCCGAGAACCCGGTCTTCCCACGCCAACCGAAACCATGTGGATTTGTTCCCCACACAAGCACGATCTGGTTGGGGTCCTCGTAAGGTAGCGGGCGAAGCAGCGTGGCATTCACCACGCTGAAGATGGCGGTGTTTGCGCCGATGCCGAGCGCGAGCGTCAACAGCGCGACAAAAGTGAAGCCAGGACTCTTCCGCAACATCCGAAATCCGTAGCGAATATCTTGCAGAAGTGTCCTCATCGCTTGTCCTCTATTCGTATCTCAGCGCGATTATTGGATCGACTCTCGTGGCACGCCGCGCTGGGATGAAACAAGCTACAAAGGCAATGGCTCCCAGCAGGACACCCACGATTGAAAACGTCCGCAGATCGGTGGGGCTCACTCCAAACAACAAACTGGCGAGCAGGCGGGTTAAAGCAAAGGCAGCACCCAGTCCAATTACAATGCCGACGCTGGTAACGCGCATTCCCTGGCTAAGTACCATCCTCAGCACATCCACCGACCGCGCGCCGAGAGCCACGCGAATTCCAATTTCGTGGGTTCGTTCACTCACTGAAAATGAGATGACCCCGTAGACTCCAATCATCGCGAGCATAACGGCGATCGCGGACAACGATCCCAGCAGTAGCATGATGAATCGCCGCTGTGCGACCGAGATCTTCAAAAGGTTCTCCATCGGTTCAATCGCATACAAAGGTTGCGTTGGGTCGATCAGACCCAACTCTCTTCTGACTACCGATGTGAGACCCGCTGCGTCAGTTTTTGACTTAATTACAAACCCCATGCGTGGCCAGGATTCAAGATCCTGATGATAGGAAATAAAGGCGGTGGGAACCGGCGCCTCGCTGAGGCTGGCGTGCCGGTTGTCACTAACTACTCCGACGATGGTGCGCCATGAAGTGTCTTTCGAGCTCTCACCGATCATTAGCCGCTTACCAACCGGATCTTCATTGGGCCAATAACGCCGCGCCATCGCATTGTTGATTACGATTACGCGCTCGCTGGTTTCGGTGTCGGCCGCACTCAGCCCGCGGCCCTGCTTGATGGGTATTTCCAGCGTCGAGAAGTAGTCAGGACTAACTATCTGAAAATCCATCGTGACGTTTTCATCGGCCTTCGGCAGGGGACGGCCCTCGACGCGGAACCCGCGATTCATGCTTGAGCCACTGAGCGGCACACTCATCACCATCCCGGCAGACTCAACGCCCGGTAGACTCTGGAGATGCTCAAGAACGGTTGTGTAGAACGCGCTCCGGCTTTTTGCATCCGGGTACTTTTTATTGGCGGGGGCAATCTTGGCGGTCAACACTCGGTCCGGGTTAAAGCCCGGATCGATTTGGGTGACGCGAACATAACTGATCGCCAGCAACGTCGCGCCCACGAGCAGCACCTGAGCGAGCGCAATCTCTGCGACCACGAGGATATTGCGCGCGCCTCGGCGCTGCCGCCCCTCGCTGGCCTTTGTGCCCCCTTCTTTGAGCGTCGTGTTCAGATTTGTCCGCGTCGCGTGAAAGGCCGGCAGCAATCCAAAGCCGACTCCGGTGAGTAGCGAAACCAGCAGCGTAAAACCTAACAACCTCAAATCCACGCTGGCTTCGTTCAGTCTGGGAATATCTCCGGGACTAAGTTTGACGAATAGGTCGACCGCCCAAATTGAGACGATCAAGCCCGCCAGGCCACCGGCAATGCTGAGCAGCAAACTCTCGGTCAGCAACTGTCTAATCAAGCGAAGGCGGCTGGCGCCCACTGCCGCGCGGATGCCGATCTCCCGGTCCCGTTGCGTAGCGCGAGCGAGCATCAGGTTCGCCACGTTAGTGCAGGCGATCAGCAAAACAAAACCGACCGCGCCGAGCAGAATGAAAAGCATCTTCCGCACGTCGCCGACAACCTGAGTGTGCAGTGGGACCACGTTTGAACCAAGGCCGCCGTTCGTTTTCGGAAACTCCTGCTCCATCCGGCGGGTGATAGCGGCTATGTCCGACTGCGCCTTCGACACGGTGACGCCCGGGCGTAGCCGGCCAATCACTCTGATGAAATGCGCGTCGCGTTCGTGAACCCAATCGTTTGTCGGAACCTGCGAAATGAGACTCGTCGGGACCGCGCCGCGGTTGCGACCGAGTACCCAGAGGTCCGAGCGTTCCGGAAACTGAAAACCGCGGCCCATCACTCCCACGACAGTGTGGGGCGTTTCATCTATCGTGATCCTGCGACCTACTACGTTTGGGTCAGCGCCAAACCTGCGTTTCCACAGACCGTCGCTGATCAGCACCACGCTTCGATCCTGATGCTCGTCGTCGTCAGCTTGAAACGTTCTGCCGAGTTGCGCGCTCGCGCCAAGCAGGCTCATGAAATTCGAAGTTATGGTGGCCCCATCGATGCGATCGGGTTCGCCATCGCTGGTAAGATTGAAATTCGCATAAAACGTCGCCGCCATGTCCTGGAACGTACTATTCTGCGTCCGCCAGTCGACGAAGTTTCCCGGCGCGACAGAACGCCGGTCACTTCCAGGCATGGTTTCCCACAACGTCATCAGGCGATCAGGTTCTGTATAAGGTAAAGGCCGCAACACGACAGCGTTTACCACACTGAAGATCGCAGTATTGGCCCCAACGCCCAGAGCCAGCGTGATAAGCGCCACTAAAGTGAAACCCGGGCGCTTTAACAAACCGCGAATCCCGTAACGAATGTCTCTAAATAGTGTTTCCATCACGCCATCTCGGAGAGGGTCTGACCCACGCACTAACCCCCTCATCCCCAACCCTTCTCCCAAAGGGAGAAGGGAGCAAGACAAATCTACTCGTATCTCAAGGCCACCAGCGGATCGACTTTCGTCGCGCGCCGCGCCGGTACATAACAGGCAAGAAACGCGACGATGATCAGCAACGCGACCACGCCCGAATAAGTCAGCGGATCAGTCGGTGTAATCTCAAAGAGGAGTGTGCGCAGCAAACGTGTCAGCGCGAAGGCGCCCCCGAGACCAATCACCACGCCGATCATCAGCAAAACAAAACCCTGGCTGAAGATCAGCCGCAGGACATGTTGCCGTTGGGCTCCGAGCGCCATGCGAACACCGATCTCCTGTGTGCGCTGTGCGACCGAGTAAGCCATCACGCCATAAATACCGATCGCTG
>JAWWPL010000155.1:0-15527 GCA_033850605.1 Blastocatellia bacterium
GCATCTCGCGGGATCTTACTTTCCACAAACGGCCGCGAGTTTGGCAGAGATCCAATTTCGGTAAGCTCAGACGGCATTACCGCTTCCCGCTTCGTTGCGTAAGCCACGGGAATTCCCGCCTGGTCAAATGCATAACTTGTCCGGGCACGCACGATCAGGCGAGGTTGGTTTATGCGTACCTCCATCCGCCGAACCTCGCCGGGAGTGCCTTTGACCGGTGGATAGTAGCCAACGCTATATTCGTTATGGAGTTCTTCAGAGATGCCTGCGACTGCACGATCGAGGTCACTTGTATCAACAGCTGGATAGACAGGCGCGCCCGTCAGATCACTTAACTGATGGAGGTAGGCATCAGCGCGCTGATAATCAACGCGACTGAAACCGCTGCCTTCGGGTGGGGCACGGCGCACGCGTTGATTTTGTTTTGCCACGCCTGCATAGGTGCTGAACTGAATCGCATAGATCAACGCGTCCGACTTTGCCGCGTCGTTAAGGGTGGTTTGATAGGTTGCGTCTCGGCTCGCGTTATCCACTCCGTCAGTCAGGAGCACGATGGCCTTTCGTCCGGCGATACCGGCGAACTTTTGCTTGACGACAAAATCAACCGCGTCGTAAACGCGCGTAGCGCCTCCCGTCGTGGCATTTAGAATCGCAGTTCTCAGCTTATTAAGATCGCTGGTAGGTTCGGCGAGGAGTTTGATTTCACTACTGAATGAAACAATCAGCGCCTGATCGTTGGGGCGCAGCTGATTGACCAGGGAAATGGCGGCGTCCTGTATGTTTCGCAGCTCAAATACCGCAGAGCGACTGGTATCAATCACGATCGCCAGAGTGATGGGGCGATCCACCGGGGCAAAGTAAGCAAGCTTTTGCTCAACGCCTTCTTCGAATAAGTGAAAGTCTTCGCGGCGCAGCGTAGGGACGTACTTGCCGTTACGGCCAGTCACCAACACCGGCGAAGTGATCAGAGTAGTCTTCACACGGATCACGTCGTCTTCGCTGATCTCTTCTTCCGTCGTTTTTTGTGGCGAACTACCCGGCAAAGGTGACTGCACAGGTCGGGTTGGTGGCTGCCGCGGTCGCGTCTGTGATCGCGCAGATCGAGCCGCGAGCAGCAAGGAAAAGAAAACAGCAGCTATAAGAGCGACTATGACAGCCCTGCGCACAACTAAAGTTCCTTACTGTCGGGGGCCGATATTCAAACTGGAAACTTCTCGCGGTGAAGTCATGTTAGCACAAAGCTCATGTTGCGACCGAGTCTTTGCTTATTGTGGTGCTGCGCTAAGGCGTACTTCGTTGGTCTCTAAAGAAGTTTCAATCTCGATATTGGCGACTTCGCCATGAATCAACAGGCGACGTTCCGAGTTTGCCGCAAAGAAATCGACGGCCTGAATCAAACATTCGACCGGAGCGCCGCTAAACCGTTTCAGTCCGCCGGCTTCGCGCCCTTCACTCAAAAGCAGATGCGCATCGAAAGTCAGTTCCGTCTTGTCCGCTATGCTTAGTTCGCCGGCATCCAGTTCCGGGATTGCGACCCCCTGCGGCAGCAGGTTCATTTCTCCGTCAAGATAAATCGTCCAGAGAAAACCGATATCCAGGAGTAAGTGCGCTGCCTCGCCGGCGATGAACCAGCCCAACACCGTCGCCCCGACAACATGCGCGATGACGTGGTCCTGATGCGTCGAGGTTTCGCACTCTGTCCAATCTGAGGAGTTGTGATCCATTAGGCTGCCTGGTAGACCGCTGTATCCTTTCAACATAAAACGATCCACGAAAACACACGAAGGAGCTATTCTTTTCGAGAGATTTCGTGTGACTTCGTGGATCGTTCCCAGCCAAATCGAAGAATCACGATACAGGGATTGAATCTTTACTGCTTCCCTGCCTCAATCGGCGGTCTTTACTTTACCTCATATCTGCGCAGATTCCTTGCGGTCCCGAGCGCGATAGCCGCCGCTATCAAACAGGCCGCACCGCCAGTCACAACCGACAGTGGCGCGCCGACTAATGCGGCTACCGTGCCGGCTTCGACTTCACCCAACTGCGGACCTCCCATGAAAAAAATCATATTGATGGAAGTCATGCGTCCGCGCAGCTTGTTCGGCGTAGCGAGTTGGCGAATGGTCTGGCGCAGGATTGTACTAATGGTGTCCGCACCCCCGGCTATGGCCAGCATCAGCAACGAGAACCAAAACACTCGCGACAAACCAAACGCAATCGTCGCCGCGCCGAAAACACCAATCGAAACGATCACCAGGAGTCCTTGTTTTTTTAGCGTACCCAGCCGCGCCATCACCAGGCCTGTGATGATTGCTCCGCCCGCCGGCGCCGCGGCCAGGAAACCATAGCCCTGCGCCCCCACTCTCAGAATGTCTGTGGCAAAGATCGGCAGCAATTGATTAGCGGATGCGAAAAACGTCGCTACAAAATCCAGCGTCATCGTCTGTACAATTATCGGTGTGCGCCAGACAAAGCGCAGTCCTTCAAGCAGAGCATCGATACTGACGCGTGGCGGTTGATTCTCGTCCTTCTCCGGCCGCCCGCTGGTTCGCATCAGGGCGACTCCGAGGATCACCGCGACAAAGGAAACTGCATTAATCGTGTAGACCAGTGCCGGCCCATGGACAGCCAGGAGGAAGCCGGCTAACGGTGGTCCCACGATTAATCCTACCTGAAACATCAACATGCTAAGGCTGACGGCGTTCGGAAAATCTTTCAAGGGCACCAGCGTAGGCATCAGTGCCTGTCGCGCCGGCGTATCGAACGCCCAGGCGGCTGAGGCAATGGCGGTCAATAGAAAGATTGGCCAGACATGCAGCAATCCCCGAAAAGTCACCAGCGCCAAGGTTGCGCTGCACACGAGCATTACCGATTGTGTGGTCATCATTAGCCGCCGTCGATCAGCCACATCGGCGACAACACCGCCCACCAGCGAACACAGGATGATGGGAATAGCCCGGCAAGCGCCCACCAAACCCAGAGCGAGTGCAGAACGGGTGAGCAAATAGATGTGCCAGTTGATCGCAGCCAACTGCATCTGAGATCCGGTGACCGAAATAATTTGCCCCAGCCACAAGAGACGAAAATCGCGATGCCGAAGGGACGAGAATGCTGTTTGACGTTCCGGTGCGCCGGCGAGCTTTGCAGGTTCGAGCGTAGGCATCAGGTAACGCTCTATTTATAACTCATCAGTGCGGCCAATCGAAAAAGCGTCTAACCCTGTGGGGCGGGAACGTTATGAGATGGGTCAATGATGGAGCGCGGACATCTTGTCCGCCTGAGCGCACTGCGCGAACCGGTCTCTGTCCGAAAAGTAATGAGCGTGCTGCGCACGCTGGCGGACAGGGTGTCCGCGCTCCGACACTGACCAGCTCGTTACGTTCCTGCCCAGGGGCTATACGCTGGCGTCCGCTCCTCGCCTCACATACCTGAAAGAACGCGAGCGTGAGTTAAACTGGGTCGCAGCAAACAATGAAGCCGAACGGATGGCAAAAATGGATTGTCTTGGCCGCGCTGGCGCTGGTAATACTCGTGACAGGTCTGTTTGCCGTGCGCACCGTTCGGAGGGCCATGTTTTGGCGCGCTCATCGCGAGGAAGTCATTCGTCCCTGGATGAGTATTCCTTACGTCGCACATTCTTATCGCGTACCGCCGCATGTGCTCTATCAGGCTTTGGGAATTCCCCCGCAACCACACGACCGGCGGCCGCTCAAACAGATCGCGCGAGAGCAAAATCGATCGGTCGATGAAGTGACCTCGGTCCTACAGGACGCGATAACTCGCACACGTGTAAACCAACCAACTGCCGCACCCCCTCCTAACCCGGGGAGGTCGCCGTGAACATCACCGACCAACTGCTGGGTGCCCTTTCACAGTACGGCTTGCCCGTACTCTTTGGTGTGATCGTGGTCGCGACCGTGGGCATTCCCCTGCCGATTTCAATGATGCTCGTGGCGGCTGGCTCGTTTGTAGAGTTGGGAGAAATGAAGCTTTGGCAAGTTATCGTCGTCGCCAGCGCCGGCGCGGTGATAGGCGACCAGATCGGATATGTCCTGGGCCGTTGGGGAGGGCAGCGCTTTGCCGATCGAATTCGGCGCCGACGAAATGGACTAGATAGGATTGCGCAGGCCCAGGCCTTCGCCAAACGATGGGGCGCACTGGGAATATTCCTGACGCGCTGGCTGATCACACCTCTGGGACCCTGGTTGAATCTGACCAGCGGTATGGCCGGTTATCCCTGGATACAATTCTTCCTGTGGGACGTGCTGGGAGAAGTTCTCTGGGTGGTTCTCTATGTAATGCTCGGAATGCTTTTCAGCGATCGGGTTCAGGCGCTCGCTGAAATCCTTGGCAATCTTGCCTGGGTGATTGTGGGATTGATTGCCGCGGCGATCCTGGGTTGGAAGTTGCTCAGATACCTACAACCTGCGGAGCCGTTAAGGGTTGAAAAATAGTAACCGCGAGTTGGGAGAGATTCTTAGGCGCGCTGAGTGCTTCCGCGAGCAGGAGCAACTGTGGAATCCCCTTCTTTCTTTCTCCCACGCCATTCGCCGATCGCTTCCCTAGCCAGCTTGAGGATTGACCCGCGGTTATCAACTATCAGCTTGAGCCACGCCTGTTTTGTCATCTGCGGAAAGTAAATGCCGCGAAAGAACATTCGCATCGCAAAGTGCATTACCCGGATTTTGATGGGCTTGTCGGCAATCGCTTCCAAGGCGCTGGCGTTCCGTTGCGGGCTGTAGGATTGGGTCCACGCCTGATCAAGTTCAGCATGAGTCTGCTCAATCGACATTTTTAGAGGCGTGTTCGCCATCTGGTATGGAGCAAACTCCAACCAGTGCTTTGGCCGGGTCAGCCGGCCTGCTTTCAGCAGTCGTTCATAGAGCGGCGTTGAAGGAAACGGCGTAATTTGACCAAAGACTGGTAAGCCGGGCGGCCACGTCGCTATCTGCTCGAGCGTGCGATCAGCCACTCCGGTTGTGTCATTATCCAGTCCCATTATGAAAGACGTAATCGCGTAGATATCTCGCCTGGCCAGGCGGTCCAAAACGGCGGCATAGTCAGCCGGCTTGTTGAAGCTCTTGTTAACATCAGCCAGGTTAACTGGATCGATTGACTCCATGCCGATGAAAATCCATTTACCATGCGAGGCTTCTATCAGATCCACCAGCTCTTCGTCGCGCAGAAGATTGGCGCTGATTTGCGCTATCCAGGGAAGCTGCGCCCCGGCGTCGATTATGTCTCTCAACAGTGACTTGGTGCGTTTGATGTTGATCGCAAAGTTGTCATCGATGAAAAAAACAATAACCTGACTTCGATTTTTACGCGCGTGTTTCTTAAGCCGCAAGAGCTCGTCTACTACACTCTCGTTGCTGCGAAAACGAATCGAGTCTCCGAAGAACCCTGTGACGGTGCAGAACTCACAACCGTAAGGACAGCCGCGGCCTGACTCAATCGGGATCAGATGGACAGAGCGCCAACCATTGGCGTGCCGCTCCAAAAGCGGCCGCGCAACCTTCGGCACCATGTTGAATTGTTCAAGATCGAGTTTCTCCCACGGAATCGATGGATACGGTTGCAAACTGGGCTTGCGTTCCTTGCCGCTCTCGTCAAGAGGCTGGTAAATCTCCTGTAACTCACCGCGGACGGCATCTGCGACGATCCGCGGCCAGGTTTCATCGGCTTCTCCGAGAGCTACTGAATCCGCATGGCGCGGACCACCATCTCGTCCCAGCGCCTCGTCCGGCACCTCTGTGACGTGCGGACCACCCATTACTACCGGCACACCCGCGCCCCGGATCGCATCAGCCATGCGATAAGCTCGAGCGACCATTCTGGTCATCGAGCCAATGCCAACTAGTCCGATCTGCTTTTCTCGGATGAAGCTCACTAACTGCTGCTCGTTCATTGGCCGGGCATTGCCGTCGATCAGAAGCACCTGATGTTCGGCGGGCGTTAGCGACTGGAGCAGAAACATCCAGAGATGCGGCATGAAGTTGCGGGTCACGCCGTTATCCGGATTGTAAAGAAGAATATTCATGGGCTGTGAAAAATACGGCTTTCACCTCTCCGCAAAAGGACTCTGCGAACGGTGAATTCGAACTCCCGGAATAATTACCGGGCACAGATTAAGAGGAGAGCCGGAGTCCCTTCTGTGCGATAACACACATAGCGAGCGATTAATTTACTGAGCATCCGAGTGAATTCCTGATGGCTTGCGCGGTAGACGCACGGATTTCTATTAATTCAATGTGCGTTCACGCACGGACAAAGGGTCAGACGACATGTTATATTCAATTCGCCGGTTATTTTGATCAATATCTAACCGACATCATGCATCTAACCGACATCAGGACCTAGTCTGGCAAAACAAACTTCTCCTCATGCCGTTCGTTGGTTCTAAAATTGCGGTTTTTTGAGAAGAGCACCTGATGTTATCCAGTTTTAAGCAAACGCCACATCTCTAGCGACTCCACCTCAAAGTTATTCCGCATATTTATCCCGACTTTAGCATCGAAGATCAGGAGTGTAAATGCAGAACGAAGTAACGACATCGAAAGATAATACGCGCATAAACTGGCATACGGCCACGTTTATGGCGCTGTTTCACATTGGAGCGGTGGCCGCGCTATTCATGTTCAGTTGGCAGGCGTTAGTGGCAGCCCTGGTATTGTGGTGGATCTCGGCGAGTTTGGGAGTCGGAATGGGCTTTCACAGGCTTTTGACACATCGCGGCTATAAGACGCCAAAGTTGGTCGAGTATTTCATCACTGTATGCGGATTACTCGCACTTGAAGGCGGCGCTATCAATTGGGTGGTGACGCATCGGATCCATCACGCGCACACCGATGCCCCCGGCGATCCGCACACCCCGCGCGAGGGTGGATGGTGGGCGCACATTGGTTGGATGTTAAAGGGCACCGCGCAATCTCACGACCAACAGACTCTGGCCCGCTATGCGCCTGACATGGTTAAAGATAGATTTCATGTTCTGGCTAATAATTTCTATTGGATCCCCATAATTTTTCTCGCCATTGGTTTGCTCGCATTGGGCGGTTGGTCTTTTGTCCTATGGGCAGTGTTCTTCCGGATCACCTTCAATTTTCACGCAACCTGGCTGGTCAACTCGGCCACTCACATGTGGGGGCGGCGCCGGTTCGCCACGCGCGATGATTCGACCAACAACTGGTGGGTGGCACTATTGACCTTTGGTGAAGGATGGCACAACAACCATCATGCATATCCAACGGCGGCACGACACGGACTGGCCTGGTATGAGATAGACCTCAACTGGTGGGGCATTCGAACAATGCAATTCCTGAGGCTGGCAAAAAACGTAAAACTGGTTCGCCTGGCCGAGGTTTCTGCTACCTGACGATACTCTTGGTGTAGGGAAACATCTCAGGGGACTGCCAGATTCCTGCGATCACAATCTGATCCAAACCTCCTCCTCACGGACTATGTGTGTTTGCGCACCGATTAATATGCAGTCCAAGTGATATACGAGTCCACGGAGAGAATCCCTGAATGCCAAAAAGCCCCGCACTTCGAGCACCTCCTGCAAACCGTTTGCTCGCTGCGCTGCCGCCGAAGGAATATCAACGACTGTTGCCTGAATTAGAAACGGTCCCGATGACGTTCGCACAGGTCATCCACTCTCCGGGCGACACTATCCGTTACGTCTACTTTCCTAACGACTCTATTGTGAGTTTACTGGCCGCCGAGGATCATCACGCTTCGCTCGAAGTGGGTATGATAGGGAATGAAGGCATGACCGGTATTTCCGTCTTCATGGGCGTGAACACTTCGCAAACTCTTGCTCTGGTCCAGGGCCCAGGGACAGCCCTAAGAATGACCGCCGGGACGCTCCGCAAGGAATCAAACAGCCTCAGTCACTTTCATCGTCTGCTGCATCGTTACTCGCATTCATTGTTAACACAGATGTCCCTTTCGTCAGCTTGCAATCGATTCCACACGCTGGACGGCCGTCTAGCGCGCTGGTTGCTCATGTCCCACGATCGGATTGGGACCGATGACTTTCGGCTCACTCAGGAGTTTATGTCAAACATGCTGGGCGTGCGCCGCGAGGGTGTTAATAAGGTGGCCGGCGATCTGCAAAGAAACAAGTTGATTAGTTACAGTCGTGGTCATATCGCGATCCTGGATCGCCTGGGCCTGGAAAGAATTTCGTGTACCTGCTATGGGGTCATTAGGGCGGAAAGCGATAAGTCTCTGAGTAAGAACGGCTACGCAGCATGAACGGAGCTTAGGCGGTACCTCCGCCACTGGAATCCGGTCGCCCGCCATCAGCACAACGACGAACCAGGCCACGGTCGTTCGTTTTGTCATCTCTAGGCTCGCAGAAACTAAAGTTTTGCTAGTATGGCTTTCCATCGAACCCACGCGTCGTCGCGCGCTTTCCGATTGGCATTGTACATTGCGAGCGAGTTCTGGTAGTCATCCGTAGCTTTTTTGTCTACCGTGGCATCCCCCTTGGGTGCGGGAGCTTTTGGCTCTGGGGCATTGGGTTCACCAGCACGCATGAATCCATGGCCCGCGCCGGCATACGTTACGGGCTCGTAAGTCTTTTTCAGCTCCTTCATCGCATCAACCGCCGGCGGAATAGTCGCGTCGACACGCATGTCTTTCTCCGCGTAAAAACCATAGACAGGCGCAGTAATGCGTGCGAGCGCGGTCTTGTCGATTGCGAACGGCTGGCTTTGTGGGTTGTTTTGCGGCGGCGTTCCATAGAAAACGAAAGCCGCTTTAAGGCTGGGCCGGTTGGTGGCAAAGTTAAAGGTTTGCGTTCCCCCCCAGCAGAATCCCGCGACAACGACTTTACCGTTAGCTCCAGGCAATTTCGAAACGTAATCTGCGACAGCATTCAGGTCCCCCGTTATTTGATCTTGCGGCAAGGCGCCAATTGCCTGTCGGACTGCGTTGCTATCGAACTCGCTGGTCCCGCCGCCCTTCGGACCCATACCAGAGAGCAGGTCAGGCGCGATCGCAATGTAACCAGCCTCGGCCAATTCGTCGGTGAGCTGCTGCACCCAATCACTCATTCCAAAAATCTCATGAATCACGACCACGGCCGTGGCCTTTTTGTTTACTTCAGGATAGACAATGAAACTGTTGACTTCGCGATTGCCATTCTTTATTTTCGCCCACTCTCGATGCCGCGGTGATTTCGCCAATTGATCTTTGGCCCAGTCTTGAACCGCTTCGGGATTTGAGCTGACTGAATCCGGACTTGCGTCCATGTGGTGATGCGAACTCATGCCCTGCGCGGCGACTCCAGCAACACACAGGGCCATTGTCATGATTGGTAATGCGATTTCGTTCAAGAGAGCTGTGATCCGCCTGTTCTTTCGCTTATTCATCTTTCCCTCCAGGAAGAAGAAAACATAACTTGCTCGTGTTTTGGGGCTACGGGCTAAGTAAATATCACAAGGCGAGCATGGTAAGCGAGTCGCGGAGAGGCTCAGGGACGGAGCATGATGGGTGCATCAGCCGAAAAGGGCGATGCCCCCGAAACCTGTCGGCAGCATCGCCCTTCATTTACTCTTCAAGCGCGGAGCAACACACTTGAAAGTCTAGTTGAGGTTCATTACCAGGGAAACGGAAAGCGACTATAGTTGCCGTTGCTTCGACGGTTGCCATTATAACCGCCATTGCGCCGGAAACCTTCGTCATAGCCACGCAGGAAACCGCTGCGATAGGCTTGCTGGTACTGATATCCGTTGCCATAGTATCCGCCGGAGTTGCCATGGCCATTCCGGTAGAAGTGTGATCTCTGCGGATTGTAACTCTGTCCGCGTTGCCCGTCGCTTGAGCCGGTATAGAGACCGTCCTGGTAGCCCTGGCTTAGGGCAACCTGGCTTGCGTTACCGTAACCACCGTAACCGCCATTGTTACCATAGCCGCCATTGTTACCATAACCGCGATTGCGATTGTACTGATCGTTTCGGTAGTCCCGATTCCGATCATTATCGCGGTCGCGTCGGTTATTGCGATCGCGCCGATCCTGACGATCTTGATCGCGATCCCAGGGGCGCTGAGCCTGCACCGCGCCGCTGGAGACCAATCCAATTCCCGCTATGAACGAGAATGCCAGCAAGATTCTCCCGATCTTATTACTGAGATAGTGTGATTTCATTTCTAACCTCCGTCCGAGCCGTTTGGCAAATATTGTGCCGAACAATGACCGCTGGTGCTCAGCTAAAACTTGCACATTGTTTGCTCTCCCTCGTTTTCAGCCTGGTCACGATTTCGTGTGTCCTTAGCCGATTTGCGCGCGAAGTCGAAATAACGAATCCCAATTGACGAGCTAACGATGGAAAACGCCTCCACTGAAATACCTTTGCCAATTCTGAAAGCCTTCCTGGTACCCTCGCAGGAAACCATCGCGATACGCCTGTTGGTAGATATCTCGATTTCCAAAGATGGAGCTGTATCCGTATTGCCCATTCCTGAAAAAGTGCGAACGGGAGGGATCATAGGGTTGTCCTCGCCGGGCATCGTTGGCACCTGTGTACAAGCCGTCTTCATAGCCTCGATCGTACGCGCTTAGGCCATAAGCATAGTTGTCGTAGTTCCGAGATTCGTAACCAAGTGTATTGTCGTAGATAGTATAGCGATCGTGTCTGCGGTGACGCCTATCGTCACTACCGCGCCCGCGATCCCGGTCCTTGTCCTTGTCCTTGTCTTTGTCACGATCCCGGTCTCGATCACGATCCTTGTCTTTGTCCCGGTCCTTGTCACGATCCCAGCCACGGTCCCTGTCCCTATCTCTATCCTTGTCCTTATCCTTGTCTCTGTCTCGGTCCTTGTCGCGATCTCGGTCGCGGTCCTTGTCTTTATCCTTGTCACGATCCTTGTCTTTGTCCTTGTTCCTGTCAGGTTCGCGATCGCGACCGTCTTTTCCTTTATCAAAATCGCGCGTGCGAACCGGGGCGTCAGACGCATTATCAGCAGGGGCGCGATCGCGGCGATTTCCGCTGCCATCTCCATCCGAGCTGCGACGACTTTGACCCGAATTGCTGTCGTTGCCAGATCTTCGGCTTTCACCGCCGCTCCGTGCGCCGCTGTCGCGTCCGCTGCGGCTCGAATTGTCGCTACTGTTATCCCGTCTATTGCCGCTTCCGCTGTCATTGCTGCTGTTGTTATTGCTACTATTGTTAGACGCGTTGTTGCTGCTGCTGCTCGAACTGCTGGAACTACTCGAGCTACTTGGACTGGGCTCGCTACTGCGCGGAGATTCACTGGGAGGGCTTGGACTCTCTGTTCTTGGGCTCTCGGGAGTCGGCTTTCGATCCTCTTGCGCATGTGAAACGGTTGCAGCCGCCGCGCCCAATAACAGCGCTGCTGCCAACGTCAAACAACTAAGCTTACCGTTCTCGAAATTCGGTTTCATGTGATCACCTCCTGCGTGCGTCGCTTCAAAAAACAACTTTGCAGCGATGTTCAGACCAAGGGAAGAGTTAAGTTGGTTGGATTATAGCCCCGGCAAGAATGTGTGGACTAACGATTTTGGTCCGCGCACAGAAATTTCCACTGGTGGTTAATGTTCTATTTAGACGGTTCAATCGATCTGATGTTCGGGATTGCGGTCAAGTATGTTAGTCGTTCGTTCGGTGACACTCGCTGGGGCCTCTCGGGAGATTCCCAGCGACATCTCGGGAGTGTTCTGCGTGGCATCGACAGGTGAATCGATTCTCAGTGGTTTCTGTTCCGAAAGCTCCAACGGTCTGGCGGGGTCGGGTCGAATCGAAAACGCGGCGAGAATGTGACCTATGCCAGAAAGCATGGGAATTAAACCCAGCAGCCAGATGACGTGAACGACCGGACCGATCTCAAAAGGGACCTTGGCAATCACATCGGGCGGTAACTTGAGCACCAGAGCATTTGCTAAAAAGAACAGGAAAATCGTTAGTCCCCCGCCCCAAAAGAACTTAATCGTTCCTTTTGTGAGATGGCGTTCACGTCGCTGAGCCGCCGTCTTCTTCGTGGCCTCAATCCACCAGGGCTTTCTCGGAGTGGGATCGTTGGCGCTGTGCACAATCTCCTTATTCATTCGGTCCAGCGCGCGAGATACCTCATCGGTGACCTTCTCAACTTTGAGGTTCTTCACCATCTCCTTGATCTTTGCCGGAACCCCATCGCTACGTGCGATTGCCTCGCTGAGCGAGACTGCCTTACCAATTACTTTGAGATTGGCGCCGCAAGTTCGGCAATAATGGAGTTCGGCGGAAGATTCAGAGCCGCATTGGGGACAGAACATATTGTTTACCGGCGGACGATTTTACGGCGATTCCAGCCGTGAGCAAAGCTAAACCCAGTACGCCGAGCGTCAGGCGATTGTTCAGAGAAATTCATTGAAAAGGGAGTAAGCACGCGTCAGCCACACTCATTGTCAGATGGCGCGTGCAAAAGGTGTGCTTCGAAGTCCGTACGTGTTGAGGTCTCGCCAGGAGTTTACGAGCCGGCGTAGGCATCGTTCAACTTGCGAAAATGGTAACCCATCGCTGCTAACCGCAGAAACTCCGCCATTCGATCGCGATGTTTCACCAGCGCATGACCAAAGTAACGCCAGAATTCTTTGCGTTCACGATCTAAAACACCCAGCCTCAGCGCGATCCGCGTAAACGCCGCGGCTCCGCTGAAAAGGCCCATCGTATTCTTCTCGGACCATTCCTGAGGCGTTCGCTTAAGTGAATCGAGAGTCCTCCGGTAGTACTCACTGGACTTGTAGATCGTGCACATGATCGACTGGTAACCGGCGATTAAGCGCGCCGGATCCATCCTCGGCACAAAATTGAGGGCGCAGTTGGTGTTGTTTCCGGAACTCTCGCCCAACAGACGGCCTTCTTTTTCGAGCCTCCGCCAGAGCTGGGTTTCAGGAAGAGCCGACAAAATACCGACCATTGCCAGCGGTATTGCGCTCTCGCGAATGAATTTGATCTGCCGCTCAAAAATATCGTCGGGATCATTATCGAACCCGACAATAAAGCCGGCCATGACTTCCATACCGTAACTTTGGATCCTTCTGACAGAGTCGAGCAGGTTGCCGCGGTTCTGAGACTTCTGAGCTTCCTTCAAGCTTTCTTCGGCGGGAGTCTCAATGCCAAGGAACACCCGGCGGAAGCCCGATTGCCGCATGCTTTCCAGCAGAGGTTCATCGTCGGCCAGATTCACACTGGCCTCAGTGAGAAGCGTGAACGGATAGCCGTGCCGCTTCTGCCAATCCGCCAACTCGGGAAGCAGACCGCGCACATTTTTTTTGTTGCCGATAAAGTTATCGTCGACGATGAACACCGTGCCGCGCCAGCCCAGTGCATAAAGAGCATCGAACTCCGCCAGCATTTGCGGGTTGCTCTTGGTCCGCGGTACTCGGCCGTAAATCTCAATGATGTCGCAAAACTCGCAGTTGAAAGGACACCCCCGTGAGTATTGAACCGACATCGCGCTGTAACGCTTCATATTCGCGAGATGAAAATCTGCAACCGGTGTGATCGCCAGGGGCGGACGTTCGAGGGCCTGATAGGATCGCTTAGGTGTTCCACGCTCGAGGTCTTCGAGAAACTGGGGCACCGTTGTTTCAGCCTCGCCCACAAAAATGTGGTCTGCTTCAGGCAAAGCTTCCAGGGTTGTGGATACGTAAGGGCCACCGACTACCACCCGCTTCCCCTTCGCCTTGCATAAGCGAACCACTTGTTTCAACGAATCCTTCTGCACCAACATCGCCGTCGCCATCACTATGTCCGCCCACTCGATATCGGACGATCGAAGCTTGCGCACATTCAGGTCAACCAAGCGGCGTTCCCAGGCCGCAGGCAATAATGCCGAGACCGTTAACAATCCCAGCGGTGGAAATGCGCATCGCTTGCCCTCAAACGGCAATGCATGGCGAAAACTCCAATACGTGTCGGGAAATTCTGGATTGATCAATAGAACCTTCATCACTTCTCCTAAAATTAAACCGCGTCGCTGACAAACCTCTTCAGGCGGAAGATCTCCTAAGTTTTCTTGCCTGGCTTAGCCCGGCCCATCGTGAGCACATCACCTGGCTGGCACTTGAGTGCTTTACAAATCCTTTCGAGTGTATTGAAAGTAATACCCTGTGCCTTGTCCTTCTTCAAGCGCCAGAGAGTCGTATGACTTACTCCAGTTTCTTTGGCCAGCCAATAGAAGGTCCGCTGATGCTGCTTCAGCAGCTCATCCATGCGAATTCTAATCATTCCGATCCCGACCTCCCGAAGTGTGCACGCTATTTATCACATCTGTTAAATATATGTCTATAGAATATATTGCATTCTTGACATATATACCAGCCTGCTATAGCCTTGGTTCTTCAGATTGAGTCCAGCCAACTCTCTCCTCGTTTCCATGTTTGAATCGTCCGACTTCCTGAAGTCAATCCATTGATGAACACTTTATATGCAATGCAACGCGCCAATGGCGACTGGTTCGCGCTCGAGCAACGCGAAGGCTTTCGGGTACCGATTTTTTCAAGTAATCGAGAAGCGATGCGGGCGCGCGCTTTCAACGTAGAGCTCCTGGTTTTTAAGCCGGTGCCCGTTGACGATCGCGCTCTCAAAGAGCTTGCGCCGGTAGAGGGCCAACGTCCGTCGCACTTTTGGCTCGTCAATGATGCCTGCGTTAATATGAAGCGCGGCGTTGCCCTGCAGCACTCAGAGCTTGCCGGACTGGTGAGCGGAGAGAAACCGTAGGAACTCAGGTGGCTATGATAGTTTGTGAATTCTGTTCCCATTACCGGCAAGACGGTAAATGCATGCTTGGATTGAATATTCCAAAAGCAATGAGCTGCCGCGAGTTTGGCCCGGGCATTGAGAAGTTCTGTTCCAACCCAAACGATTTTGTTAGTCCCAGCCAAATTACCCAGATGGCCACTTTTTTCGGGTTCAAGAAAGCTGAGCTGAAAAAGATCAAGCTTATGGCTGAAACCGCCGAAACCTCCCGTATCGCTGAAAAAGAAAATACCGCGTTACTAAACGCGGCATCTTCTCTTTAAGTCGCTCGCGAGTCTCGCCCCGTCTATGTCGGAAACGATCCGTCTCCGTAGACGAAGGTGATCGATAAACCTCTATAAAGCTTTCCGACTCTCACCCCTAATAGCGACGTACCCGTCGATGCCGCTTGCGCAGTTTATAGGTATATAACGCGCCACTGCCGGCGCCGACGGCCGTGCCGATAACTGCGCCCTTTTTTCCTCCTGTGAGAGCGCCAATGCCGGCGCCCGCACCGGCCGTTCCCGCTACAGTCAACTTGTCACGATGCTTCTGCCAAAACGTACGGCTGTGACGACGATGACGACGAGTCTGGCCGGACGCCAGCGGCGCCGCCGTGAAGGCCAGTATCACCATTACTAGTAAGATTGATAGAATCCTTTTCATACTGCTCCTGTTCTGAATTAGGGCAACGCCGCGGACTGTGCAGCGATGCGCTCCTCTGTTTTCCGAGTAAACCTTGATTTCGCACTTATTGTCCGCACTTCTCATGCCATGGCG
>JAWWPL010000178.1:0-10160 GCA_033850605.1 Blastocatellia bacterium
AAGGATCTGATTGCGATAGAGCTCACGTTTTGACTTGCATTCAGATCAAAATCATCTTAACCGCAAAGGACAGGGCTTATTCGCAGAGGAACGCTGAGGCTTTATTGAAGGCTTCAGCGTCCTTGGTTTGGTTTTTGTTTTCTCCCACAACAAGAGCGATCCACGAAGTCACACGAAACGGAGCCAACAAAACCTCCACTTCGTGTGATTTCGTGGATCGTCTTACTTGGAGAGCGGCACTCTGAAAACACGACAGAAGCGGCGGATTAAGTCAGTCATTAACCCAGCATGATTCATTGATCCAATTCCGCGATCGGCTGTCCCGTTCTCACCGATTCATAAACAGCGTCAACTAACTGGACTGATTTGTAACCATCGAACGCCGTTACGACCGGCGGCAATCCGCCGACGATCGCGTCGACGAAGGCGCGGTCTTCCTGGGCATAGCCCCACTTTTCTTCCTTCGCCAACTGGTGCATCGAACGCTCGACGTGCCGGCCGTCAAGGCCTTCGCTGACGACCAGACTCTCCATCTCGCGTGTAACAATCGTCGCGTGATGACAAAACACTTCGATGCGCTCGAAAGGAAACAGCCAGCTCGCGTCGGCGGAAGATGCCAGCGTCGCATGCAGTCCGCTCGCAAAAGTCAGCAGCACCGAGAAGTCGTCGGCCTCAGCATACTCGTGAACAGAGCCGGCGGCTTGCAGCGTTTTCACTTCGCCAAACAGAAAACGGAGCAGATCAAACATGTGAATAGTGGTTTCGTAAAGAAAGCCGCCGGTGATTCTTGGGTTGCCAACCCAATCGGGTTGAAGTAACTCTCCTCGATTCATCTTCACGTGCGCCGAGTGCGGCCGGAAAGCATCAGCCAGCATCTGCTTTAACTCGGCATAAACCGGAGCAAAGCGGCGATTGTGACCAACCTGGAAAAGCCCGCGATTTTTTTTCGTTGCTTCCAGCACTCGGCCCGCGTCAGCGAGATTAGTGGCCATCGGCTTTTCACAAAAGACGTGCTTACCCTCCTCGACGGCAAGGATGGCCAGCTCAGTATGTTTCGTGTTCGGAGTCGTAATGTAGATCGCATCGCACATGGCCAGCAGTTCGGAAGTGCTGTGGGCCAGCGCGGCGCCGGTGGAACGCGCCATGATTCGAGATCGCTTCTTGACCCGATCGTGGATCGCGGTGATTTGGACGCGTTCATCTCGCGCCAGAATCGAGGCGTGAACTCCGGCCATGTACCCGGCGCCCACAAAACCGATCTTAAGCTTGGTCATGAGTTTCGGTGGCACAAACCTCAGTCTTAATGGAGTCAGTACCACCCGCGTGAGCGGGTGGGTCAACCATTCAACCCTGGGTTAACCGTGGATCCACCTGCTTACGCAGGTGGTACTGACCTCATTACCCTCGGATCTCATAGCCTGGGATTCGGTCCTTTTAGCACACTCTCCACGGCGGCTTTCGCGTCCCGCGCCACCTCAAACGGATCGCGCTCCCAGTACTCTGGCCGGAAGGTCTCGACACTCGCCGCCTGGTCGTAACCGATCCTGCGTAGGGCTTCGATCAATTCCGTTAGTCTTAGAGTACCCTGTCCCGGCAACAGCCGATGCGCGTCGGTAAGCTGATCGAGCGGCAGGTCCTCGGCATCGTTGATGTGGAAGATGAACAGACGTTTGGGATCGAGCGCGTCGATCATCTTGATGGTCGAGCCGCCAACGTAAAAATGAAAACTATCAACAACCAGTCCGATGTTGCGACGATTCACTTTCTGAATAATTTCATCGGCCAGTTCCAGCGTCTGCACGCTGCAATCCTTCTGGCCCAGGAACTCAAATGCCAGGGCGACGTTATGTCTCTCGGCAATCGAAGCCAGCTCTCTCAGCACGCTCACAGTTTCTTCGATCACTTCATAGCTACTCAGGCCGCCCGGTGGAAACTTGCCCGGCACAACCACCACGTAAGGACAGGCGATCGCATCCGCGATTGCGCACAACTCTTCGCATTCGATTCTGATCTGGGCGTACGCCGGAGCATCTCTAAAGGTGACATATTCAATTGAGTTAATGCTGAGCGGTTTCACTCCGTTTTGGCTCAAGAGGGTTTTCAGATCCGATACCGATCGTGTTTTCAGGAACTGACGCAGCTTGGCAGCCCATATTTCAAGATACTCGAACCCCGCTGCCCCGGCCGCCCCGATGTCGGTTTCCAGATCGGCCTTCATGGTCGTCGCGCCATTGAAAGATAGTTTCATTTGTTTGGTAAAGAGATTAGCGCCGTTGGTTCCATTCGGATAATGAGGTCAGTACCACCCGCGTGAGCGGGTGGGTCAAGCACTCGCCAAGTCGATTCTGTGACCCACCCGCTCACGCGGGTGGTACTGACCTCACCTTCGTAGTCTGAGCTTGCCTCAAACAAATGAACTTTAGCAACTTCACGCGGTTAGAAGTTGGGAAAGGCGAGCAGTAGCCCACCGCTAAACCTAAGCAATTCTGGCCGGCGACTCTATACAGTCGCGGAGATTCGCAGTAAAATCTCGCGCACCAACGGAGCGTCTCGATGCTCGAACAACTCGTCGAATCCTGGCAGATCAATCATCGCGTCACGTTAAAATTGCTGGACGCTCTAGCTGACGATGCTCTGCAGGCGACTCTGTCAACGCGTGGCGGCCGCAACGTCGCGCGACAACTAGCGCACGTGCATGAAGTCCGCTTGATGCTTGCCGAGCTTACGTCAAAGACTAATCGCAATGCGAAGCTGCCGCAGCTTAGCGACGAGTTGCGCTGGGGTCTGTGGGATTGGAATAAACTGTAGTTCTCGGTTTCGTGATTGGCAGGATCATTTAACCGCAGAGGCCGCAAAGAAAATCGCAGAGGACGCAGAGTAGGTTCTTCTCTGCGTCCTCTGCGTTAAAATCTCAGTCAGCCCAAGCTCAAGTCTCTTCAGGAGGAAATGCCACCCATGCTCAGGAAAAAACTTTTACCCATTCTGCTTCTAGTCGTTGCTGTTGCCGCCACGCTATCCGCCCAGGCCGACCGCCGTCCATTCAAACTTGATGATCTGGCTCGTCTACGCGATGTGCGCGACCCTCAGCTCTCGCCGGATGGCCAGTGGGTGGCGTATGTCGTCGCGACCATCGACAGCAAAGAAGACAAGGGCAACACACATATTTGGATGGTTGGGTACGACGGGAAGAACGATCGCCAGATTACCTTCAGCACCGACAGCGAGTCATCTCCGCGCTGGAGTCCGGATGGAAAATATCTCTCGTTCACTTCCTCGCGGCCCGGCAAGGCGAAGGGAAACCAGCTGTGGCTGATGGACCGCGCCGGCGGGGAGGCTTACCAGTTCACTGAATTTAAAGGACGCCTGCAAGGTTACGAGTGGTCGCCGGATTCAAAGCGCCTCGCATTGGTCATTGGTGATCCCGATCCGGAAGCGGAAGCCGCCGCGAGTCCCATTCCCGGCACTCCGCCCAAGCCACCGAAACCAATCGTGATCGATCGTTATCGTTACAAACAGGATGGCCAGGGTTATCTGTTGTCGGGCCGCCACAGCTTCATTTACCTCTTCGACGTCGCCACGAAGAAACTGGATCGTCTGACCAAAAGTAAATGGGATGAGTCTTCACCCTCCTGGTCGCCAGCCGGGTCTCGCGTCGCCTTCATGAGCAATCACGCCGACGATCCCGATCGAGATCCATCGGCGCAGCTGTTTGTGGCCGATGCCACGGCGGGGACCACTGAAAAGCAATTGACCACGGCGGATAATCGCGCCTCGCGCGCCCGTCCGGAATGGAGCCCTGACGGCACCAGGATAGTTTTTACGGAAGGTGACGAGAAGAAATTCGGCGCTTACAACATGGAGCACCTGGTCGTTGTGCGGTCCGATGGCAGCGCTGCACCCTCACG
Organism: Blastocatellia bacterium; assembly: GCA_033850605.1. Classification (GTDB taxonomy): domain Bacteria; phylum Acidobacteriota; class Blastocatellia; order Pyrinomonadales; family Pyrinomonadaceae; genus UBA11740. The sequence goes on from JAWWPL010000178.1 coordinate 3,906, forward strand.
ACTGAAAGCGGTCGAGGATCTCGATCGCGGCGTGTCGGGACTGCGCGTGAGTAGCGACGGTAAGTCAGCAAATGCCCTGGTGACCGACGACCGGTCTGTGTACCCGGTAAGCATTACCCCCACCTCAGTGGTTCGGTTGTTGAATCCTCCGGTGGTCGTCTCGAGCTTGAATACCGGCGGCGGTCACACCGTCCTGCTTTCCGGTGACGACACAAAACCGGCAGAAGTGTACGCGATGGAAGGCGGTGCTTTGCGTCAGCTAACTCATCAGAACGACGCGCTCTTTGCTGAACTGCAAATTGGACAAACCGAAGAAGTCAATTTCAAGAGCAAAGACGGAACTGAGGTACACGGGCTGCTGACTTATCCGATCGGCTATGTGAAAGGAACGCGGGTTCCTTTGTTACTGCGCATCCACGGCGGTCCCAATGGACAGGACCAGCATTCGTTCAGTGTCGAGCGGCAGGTCTTTGCGGCCAATGGATACGCGGTGCTGGCGGTGAACTATCGTGGCAGTTCCGGTCGTGGTCAGAAATATTCGCGAGCGATCTTTGCCGACTGGGGCCACTATGAAGTCGAAGATCTCCTGGCAGGGGTCGATCATGTGATTCAAATGGGCGTGGCCGATCCGGATCGCCTGGGAGTAGGCGGTTGGAGCTATGGCGCGATTCTTACCGACTACATCATCGCTACCGATCCGCGGTTTAAGGGAGCGACCAGCGGCGCCGGCACGGCCTTCACCGTCGCTTTCTATGGCACCGATCAGTACATCATTCAATACGATTACGAAATTGGTCCGCCGTGGAATCCGAAGGCTTGGGAAACCTACCAGAAGATCTCTTATCCATTCCTGCATGCCGATCGGATCAAGACGCCGACACTGTTTCTGGGCGGCGAGCGTGATTTCAACGTCCCGGTCCAGGGCGGCCAACAAATGTACCAGGCGCTGCGCAGCCTCGGCGTCGATACGCAACTGATCATTTATCCCAATGAGAATCACGGCATCACGCGTCCGAGCTACGTCCGCGATCGCTATGAGAGGTATTTAGCCTGGTATGACAAGTACGTGAAGAATGGGGCGCCGGTGAAGAATGTGGCAGAGACGGGGGAGCGATAGAGCGAATCGGGAGCGTTGGTGTTTTGAGATCGAATGTATCAGCCAATAGCGTCGTGAAGTTACTCGGCAACACCTTCAGCCGCGTTCACGCGGCTTGCCCCGCAGGGTTACTAGCCCAGCCGTTGTACGGCTGGGGTCAGCTGCGCAATGGGAATCTCTAGCCCGTTTCAACGGGCTTTGTCTGAGAAGCTTAACCGCACTGCTAAAAGCGATTAATTTGAAGCACGCTGAAGCGCGCTAATTCACTTGCATTCACGCTTGCCCCAGCGCTCAAAGCGCTAGTCTAATAACCCTTCGGGAAAGCCGGCTGAAGCCGACTGTCAGCTCGGATAAACGGAAAATCACTGCACCAATGACCAGAGCTCCCTATGACGACGCCGGAACTGGCCCCGCTGTCGTTCTGTTGCATGGCTATCCGTTCGACAATTCAATGTGGAGCGAGCAGATCGATTTTCTCAGCGCTCACGGCTATCGCGTTGTCGCTCCTGATCTGCCAGGGTTTGGGAAGACGGTGGCCCAGACTTCAGTCTTTGAACCTGCCGGGCCAAATCACAGACTGAAGTCTGTGCCACTCAACAGAATCACCTCCATGGCGGACATGGCGCGCGACGTCGCCGCGTTGATGGATAAGTTAGCGATCGTCGACGCCACCATCTGCGGCCTTTCCATGGGTGGTTATGTTGCCTTTGAATTCGTCCATTTGTTTCCCACCCGCGTGCGGGCGCTGGTCCTGGCCGACACTCGCGCTCCGGCCGACAACGAACAGGAAAAGCTGGCTCGCGCACAGCAGACAGAGCAGATGCTGGCCAAAGGAATGATTGAGATCGCCGAGGGAAGCCTGCCGAAGCTGCTGGCGCCGCGCACTCTGGCAGAGAAGCCCGCGGTCGTGGCTCAGGTGCGCGAGATGATCCTGCGCGCTGATCCAAGAGGCGCTGCCGCCGCACAACGCGGGATGGCCGCGCGACGCAATTATTCAGAAGACCTACCGGGCATCAACATGCCGGTGCTGATTATCACGGGCCGCCAGGACTCGATCCGTCCGATGGCCGATGCCAGGTTCACGCACCAGGGCCTAAGCAACTCGCGCCTGGAAATAATAGAAGACGCTGCCCACATGACTAATATGGAGCAGCCGGAAGTGTTTAATCATCACCTGCTCGATTTTCTCCGAACGGCGATTCAGTGATGCAGTCTCGGCCTTAGCCTCACGATGACTGGTGAGCTGTGAATGGATATTGATAGATGACGTGAAGGCTGTTATAAAACTTCTGCGAAGCAGAACTTCACGAACGCCAGGTCCCAATGACAATCCGACTCACGCGCCTTCTTTACCTGGTCACCATTGCCCTGCTGCTGACCAGTTGGTCGTCTGCGGCCAGAGCGCAGAGCAAACCTGGGGACCTTCCTGAATGGCGCGAGTTTAAATCCGAAGCCGGCGGCTTCAGTGTGAAGCTCCCCGGAACACCAAAGCTTAGTCAGTCGTCTTTCGAAAAAGGTTCGACCACCTTTACCCGCTTCTCGCACTCGCTGCAAGTCGCCCATTTAAGCTTTGACGTGGATTACATAGACCTGCCGCCAGGCTACGGCGACGCGGACCTGTCACTCGAAGGCGGCATCAGCGGCATGATCCAATCCATGACCATCAGGGGTGCTACCTTGCTAACCAAAGAGACGATTGTACGCGGCACTTGTGAAGCGCGCGAGGCTTCGCTCTCGCTGGGCAATCCGTCATCAGCCGTACGGGGTTATGGCGTGGGCCGGGTCTTCAACGCAGGCCAGCGCTATTACTTCATGGTCTTTGTCAGCCGAGAAGACACTCCCGCAGCGCGACAAACGGCCGGCATTTTCTTCGAGTCGTTCGATATTAAAGGCGGCTGCAACAGAATGATTGCTCCAGTTGAGGCGCCTGAAAAAGTAACCACCAATGAAGACTTTCCTGGTGTAGTCGATCCCGTCACCGGATGGTTGAAAGTCGAAGACGCGAATTTGGGTATTAGTGTTCTGATGCCTGGCAAGATTCGTCATCAAACTGACCGGGCACAAATTAAGCCCTTTCCGCTCACCCATCACACGTTTATTAATAGTAAGGAGGGTAATGTCTATTCAGCTGAAGTCTTCGGCGAATACCCGGCGGGTTTTCATAGCGGACAGGCCTCTTATCTGACCGTTGTGGATGTGACTTTATATGGCCTGAAAAAGAATATGGGGTCGCTTGGTTTTGAGTTCAGACCTCTACGTGATCTGCGGGTCGGCCAATATCCGGGCCGGGAGTTTGCCATGGTCAGTGAGAAGCTTGGATCGAGCGGCCGGGCGCAAATTTATGTGACGCCAAAGCATATCTACGTCTTTATCGCCTTCGCCCACGATCAAGGAGTGACCTTGAAGCTGCTCGATCGCTTCTTCAACTCGATCCGGGTGTTGCCCAAATGACAGTACCCAAACATTTCTCGATCGAAGAAAGAGTACTGTGGGGCGACGTTGATGCCGCGCGGATTATTTTCTATGGCTCCTACATACGCTTTTTTGAAATTGCCGAGACGGAACTGTTTCGCGCCGCCGGCTTGTCCTATGGAAAAGTTTTTGACGAGCTGGATATTTGGCTGCCGCGGGTGCATTTGGAATGCGACTTTCGCCGCGTCGCCCAGCTGGACGATCTTTTGGAAGTCAGTGTTTACGTCGGAAGTATCGGAAAGACTTCGCTGCGGCTGAACTTTGAAGTGCGTCGCAAAGGATCAGACGGCGCCGTCGAAGAGGGTTTGATTGCTACCGCGCATTTCGTACTGGTGTCAGTAAGGCGAGATACGCTCGATCCGATCCCGGTGCCGGATGAGCTGCGCCGCGCGTTCGCGGATTACACAAGCTCGTGAGGTGAGGTCCCTACCGAGAGCGGTAAGGAGCGCGGACATCCTCTCCGCCCGAGCGCGCAGCGCGAGCTCTTTCGAAATTGGAAGTTTCGTAGGCGGAAAGCGGGGGAGCGGGCTGCGCCCGCTGGCGGACGGGATGTCCGCGCTCCATCCGACGGACTCTCCTCCGTTTTGGTCACCTGCTTTTTCCCTCCCGCGACAGCCCCTCAATCAGGTGATCGAGGCCCAGCCAAAGACTCCAGCTGTGGTGATAGAACGCCAGCGGAAAGGTGACGCCAACGACAAAGAGCACTGTCAGCATCTTCTGCTCATCCAGGTTGGTGATCAGCAGGGAAAGCAAATAAACAACCAGGATCAGGATTTCTGTAGCCACGACGTTGGCCATGATCGCGCCCACAAAAAATCCTTCCTCGCGTTTGAAGACTACGCCGCATGCATCGCAGCGGACTTTGACATTGAAGGGTCGGCCAAAAATTGGGGCGCGGCCGCAGGCGGGACAGCGCAGCTTGAGACATCGCCCCAGCGTGAGGAAAATCCTGCGCGGATCTCTCTTCATGATTTTGTGGCACAGACTTCAGTCTGTGTTTGCCTCTTGAGGATCACAGGCTGAAGCCTGTGCCACTATTCGCCCAGCGCTGCGTACTTGAAGAGCCGAAATCGGTAGCGCGATTGATCGCGCATATTTTTCGCAACCACTCCATGCAAGTCTTCTTTCCAGGTCGTGTATTGATCGATGAAACGATCGGCCGCGGCTTTATCTCCTGCGTACTGAACCTCGAGAACTTTTGCCAACAGCTTGCCGACAACGCTGTGATACTTTTCATAATGAATTTGCAGCTTGCTGTTCTCGTAAGTGAGCAACCCATTTTCTAAGAAGAAATTCCACTGCATCAATTGCATCGTGTTGTAAGGCTGGTCGCGGCGCGGCTTGTTGTTCTGCAGCACACGCAGGATGCCGCCGGCATAAACTGATTTCAGCACTTCGTTATTGTAGTAACCCTGCTTGTGCAGCGCTTCCGCGACGAAGAGCGACACCAGGTCGGCCTTCATCTCTTCCAGTGCGCTGGCATCGTCCTGCAACGCCTGATCGAGATCGCGACCGTCTTTGGTTTGATCAACGCCCAGGTAGTGCCCGACCTCATGCCACAGGGTGCGATAAAAATTTCCGTCAGAAGTCAGGGCCCTGGCTTGATCTTCGCCCACAGCCGCCGCAAAGGCGCGCGACGTACCTTCGAAGATATTAGGTTCGCGCATGATATTCGCGCGCAGCAAGATCGTGCGGCCATAGCGGCGCGCCAGGTAGCTTTCGTTGGGCAGGATCGTGGCCGTATTGGCGCCGCGAGCCTGCCCGAAATCCGCAACTACGTCATAGACGCCGACAGGAATGTCCTCGCGCACCTTCTTATGATGATCGTATGGCAGTGAATCTTCCAAAGCCTGCAGGCCCTTCATCGCTTGCCTGAGCGCCGTCGTTTCCTGCTGACGCGTCGCCAGCAGACTAAAAGCGAAGAACGTCTTCACTCCATAAAGTTCGTCGTCATAAGTTTCGTATGAACCGATTTGCGCGTTGAGATTTTTGAAGTGGCCCGTGACCCAGGCCGCGTCGCCCGATTCGTAATCATCAGACAACAGATCGCGCGCGCGATTGCGCAAGTAGCCGGCGAACTCCTCGTCGACCTTTTGCAGAGCGTCGGCAGCTTCGTTCAGCAGCCCATGCGCTTTGATCAATTCATCGGCATAGGCGACGGAATAGGGCACGGCATAGAAGCCCTGAGTCCGCAGCGGCATCGCTCCACGCCCACGGGGCTTACCTCCAGAGATGTTTTCCAGTTCCGAGCGCAGACCAGGATGCAGCGTGTCCAGTACCGGATATTTAACCAACTTCGCCAGATCGCGTTCGGAGTTGAGCGAGTTGGCCGTTCTCACCACTGTGCGCAAGCCCATGATCTCGTCGCGTTTTTCAGGATGCGCCGACAAGAAGCTTTCAATCTCTTCCTTCGTCACGCCCCAGGGGTACATGTTCTTTCCCGGCACCACCGGTTCGACGGGCAAAAATGGTTCGCGTTTGTTATCGAGCGTCGTGGCGATAGGTCCCTGAAACAAACGATAAAGGACAAGCAGGTTCTCCGTAGCAGCCGGCGCTGGCGAAATGAGCGAGCGTCCGAGTGTAAATAGGTTTCGATAAGAACTAAGTGCCTGCTTGTGCCTTTGATCTTCGTAGATGCTCTGAAAAATCTTGCCAACTTCCAGCAGCTTCGCGATTGCTTTACGTTC
>JAWWPL010000185.1:0-9482 GCA_033850605.1 Blastocatellia bacterium
ATGTTGCCCTCGACTACCGAAATCATCTTTCGTCACGCGCACTCTCTGCTCGAGCTTAATTTTCCCGGCATCAACCTGCTTCATCACGGTCATGCTGATGGGAAGTTTGTAGACGCTCTGCATTGGAAAATGATCGTGAGGATTAAGCGAAACCATCTCTCCGGTTTCCAGCACGACGGCCGCCATTCCCACGCGGCCTTTGGCGGCGGAAGCGATTTGGGTGAGTTGGATTTGAAACTCAGTGTTCTGAAGCTCGGCCTTTTGTCGGGCAACCGCGTTCTGCGTGGTGTGTGCTGATCTCTCCTGGGTGAGCGCCCCGTTTGAGCAAGCAGCGGTGACGGAGATAAGAAGAAGAGCGTGACCCGTTAGAATGCCGTTCATGTTTCAAATCCTTTCCAAGGTTGGACGTCAGTGACGGCTGAGCATCAATCGTCACTATGCGACGAACGGAACAAACAACGCGCCTTCCCCGGCTTTGAAAGGCCGGGCTAAAATCATGCGTCGCTCTGCGACGGAAATTGCTGTTACGGTCAGGGCTAAAACCGAGTCAACCGCCCGCTGCCCAAAACAAATTGGAAGGTTAGTAAGCCAAGCCGCGTCTGATACTCATAAGGAGACTAACTAAATCATATCCATGAGATCTGTCGCAAGCGCGCTCGTAACTTCGCTAATTCTGATTGTCCTGGGTTCGCACTCCTCACTCTTGAGCCAGGAACTGCACCCACGGATCTCTTACAAAATTCGCGTCGATGCAAACGATTTGTCAGGCTTCGATGTGGAAATGCGAATTCAAAGGGCGGCTGGCATCGTGCTGATCGCGATGGCCTCGCATCCCGAATATGACGATCGCTATTGGCGGTATGTCGAGAATCTGACAGCTGAGTCGCGCGGCGCACCACTGCAAATCACGAATGAGGAGAGCGCACTGTGGCGTGTTGTTGCGCCCGGCGGTGACTTGACGGTGAAGTACCGCATTCACCTACCCACGGAAACCGCTCCGATACGTGCCGCCTGGAAGCCATTTCTCTCAGCAACCGGCGGACTCATCGGAGATCTGCACTCACTCATGTATGTCGTGGGAGCGACGTCGGTTCCCACGCGCGTGACACTGGACTTGCCTCGCGGCTGGGCCAGCGCATCCGGACTCGATCCCACCAAAGATCCAAAAACGTTTGCGGCTTCATCCGTAGAGCTCATGTTGGATTCGCCGATTTCAGTCGGGCAATTTCGCACTTGGGATTTCACCGTAAGAGGCGTGCCGCACACGATTGTGTGTTCGTCGCAGCCGAACGCGGCGTCATTCGATACTGTTGCCTTCGTCGCCGGGGTCCAAAAGCTAGCGACTGAAGCGATCAGGATTTTCGGCCGGCCGCCTTACCGCAGGTACACGTTTCTCTATCAGGACGGAGCGTACGGCGCGCTAGAGCATCTGAACTCCGTCAACATCGGTGCGACCAGCCAGCACCTCGCGCAGGGACTTAACGACGTCTTCGACACGACCGCTCATGAATACTTTCACACCTGGAACTTGATGCATGTGCGCCCGGTTGAGCGCGTCGGCCTGCGGTATCGACCCGCGCAGCCGACCGGGGAACTTTGGTGGAGTGAAGGAGTCACTATCTACTTCAGTGACCTGCTGCTGAGGCGCGCGCAGCTACCGAACTATGATCCAACACGCTTGGCGCATCTCGAGCGATACATCGCCGCCTATCTGCTGACGCCGGGCTATTCACGCAACTCAGCTGAACGCGTTAGCCGCGCATCCGATGATCCAATGGGACTAGATGATGATTTTGCCAGCACACATCTGCAGGGGAATCTGTTCGGCACAATGCTGGATCTCATGATCCGGGATGCGACGCACGGTCAGCGATCACTCGATGACGTAATGCGCACGTTGAGCGGACGATTCACGCCGCAACGTGGTATCACTGGCCGCGATATCGAGCAGGCGGTCCATGAAATCTGCGCCTGCGACGCCCACACGTTCTTTGAAGCACACGTCCGAGGTGCGCGGCCCTTAGACTTTGATTACTATCTGCGAATGATTGGGATGCGTACCGAGGTGTCGTGGTCACCGGCGGTAAGTAGTGACGGAAAACCCCAGCCGGACGTTCGACTCTCAGCGTTCAATAGCGGCGACGACCCAGTATTGAGAATCCACCTCTCGACTCCTGACAGCGTGTGGGGGCGTGCGGGGTTGCACACTGGAGATCAACTGGTCTCACTCAATGACCAAGCCGTCGCAAGTTCGGCAGATTTCAGATCCCGTTTAGGGCAACTTCATATCGGAGACACCGCGCGGGTAGAGATCATCCGCAATGGCGTCCCGTCGCAAGTGTCGGTTGCGATAGCTGGTTACGATCGTCCCACCGTGCGGATCCTCGAAATTGCGAACGCGACGTCCGAGCAACTGAGGTTAAGGGCGCAATGGCTGACGGCGGCTCCTTGATGGGGAATTAGCCGCGCCTGACATGGGTTGGTCCCGCCAGAATGGTACTGGTGTAGTTTCCTTCGCATCTCATTAGTACGATCGTCGCGGCTCGGCCGCCTGATGTGCGGAAAGGCTTTGCCTTTCCGACAAGGCTCAGTTTCCAGATGAGGCTATGCCTCCTGGTCAGATGGCCGGAGGCGCAGCCTCCTCAATTTCAAAAAAATGGCCTGACGGAAAGGCAGAGCCTTTCCGCACATCAGCGGGCACAGCCCCAAACATAGGTCGTTAGGTCGCTGAAGCGTTGCTGCGGGGTTGGCTTGTAGATCAAAAAGAATGGGCCTCTCAGGCTCGACACCATAAGAGGCCCCTCAAGTTTCTTCAGCCACGCTCAGCGACTGGTGATCTGCGTCCTCTGCGGCGCGTAATTAATCCGCCGCGCTTCTCTCATCCGGCCGTCTTTTAAAGTTCCTTCGACGATCTCATAGCCGAGCAGCGCCAGCACCCGTCCGCGCACGAACAACGGTCGAGAGTTGCCGTACCAGTCAACGCAGGAAGCGCGGCAGCCATCGTCGATCGCTTTATCAGAGTCGGCGCCCAGCTCCCCGAGTTCCTCGAAGTGCAGAGACTGGTTCCGCAGAAACAGAATGGCTGCCGAACCCTGAAACAAATGTTGGTAGCCGGAACGCCCGGGTACGCTGATGGGCAAACCGAGCACACCCGAATCCGCGCCATCCGATTTGTAGCAGAACCCCTGGCTGCGCAGCTCGCCCTGCGAGGCGTCTTTGCGGATGAACTCGTCGGCCACTTCCGGTGAATCACCGAGACGCACTGAAGTGAAATGCAGGTCTTTACCATCAGTCCCGACGACGATCGCGTCCGAGCCCAGAGCTTCGATTCGATCCACGCCATGCTTCAGGGACAGTTCGGTGATCTCGCCGTCCGTCCAGTTGACGGCATACAGGTTTGCTTTGTTGTTTTGCGGCGCACCCCAGCCGCTGCCCGTTCCGTAAAGCAGATAGTTGCCGACGAAGCGGTTCTGGAAAGTGTAGCCGGCTGGTTTCGGCAAGGGATGATAGCTCCATGAAGATGCGTTCTGGCTGCCGTCATTGAAACTCGACAGCGGCAGACGCATCAAAGCGACATCGCCCGCGGCGACTTCGGCTCCCCACATGCCGTCACCGGCCGAACCGGATCGCACCAGCACGTTAAGATGTTTGTCTTCGCTCTCAAGAAACGAAAACTGATCGACCGGACTGCCTGACACACCAATTGCGCTGGGGCTGGAACCGTCGAGCGGCATGCGATAGAGCGTCGAAGCCGCTTTGGATTCTTGGCCATATCGCGACCAATCGGCGGTCCAGACGTAAACCGATTCCGGCGAAACATAGAACACGCGACCTGCCGGCCCCAACACGGCCGTCGCGTCACATTTGAAATCATTTTGCGCCAGGTCGCATACGGTCACCGTATGCAGCGCCACGCCGTAAGACGCATTGATGGGACGCTCCGGGCGATAGATGTGTGTCGCCGAAACGATCCGTTGAAATTCGGCCGCGGTAGCGCCCTTGTGCCACTTGCGCACGGCGGGAAACTGGCCAGAAGGATCGTCGCTGTAAGGCGACAGGTAAAGCGGCGTGTAGAAAATGAGCTTGCTACCGATCAAGCGGCTCGCATAATTCCGCGATGAATAATAGTCGTTGGAACGCAGGTGATAAGTCGATCGATAACTGAGAGTGCCCGCGCCGTCAATATTGAAGAGACCGACTTCAGTGCCGCCGCGCTCGTAGCTATATCCGATCACCGCGACTGTATCGGCAGAGACGAGCATCTCGTCGTACCATGTGGAGCGGGGATCGATATCGGGGCCGAAAGCATTTACCGCCGACATTGGCTTTAAAGCGTTGTCGCCAATGGCTACAGTGAACAGACGGCCGCGGCGTAACACAACCAGATGATCGCCATGCAGCTTTACGATGCCGCCTTCATCAACACCAGCGTGCTGGGTGTTGGTAATCGACTCGTCTTTATTAGCCAGCCCTTCGCCGGCTTTGGCGTCTGTACTGGCTTGGGCCATGGCGGCGTTCGGCGCCGCTGGAGAATTCCCTGAATTATTATTACGCCCGCGCGCCAGTTCTCGCGTTCGCTCTTCGGCTAACTGGCGAAAATAATTCTTCAACTCTTCTTCCGAGCCGAAGGCGCGCATAGTCTTTTTGGCGGGATTCTTGCCGGCGACCGAGCTGGAGCCGGGCGCACTGCTTACGGGTCTTCCGGCGCAGGCCGCGAGCAGAGAGATCACAAACACTGTGGCGATTGCAGAAAGGATAAAACCGGTTGCGGAAAGCGCTAAAGTTCGCGCGGGCTGGGCAAAATTGTTCATGGTAACGACGTCTCCTCGGTTCGGGTAATCGAACAACCAGTGGATGAACGTCAGGTGGTGATCCAACTTGCAGGACTGGGCGTATTTGTTTAGCAGGCGGGCTTCTTTAGTCTTGTTTCGTGTGGTTTCGTGGATCGTAGCACCGCTCTTCACTTGCCGCGATAGTTAGGACGATCCACGAAATCACACGAAATTGCAGCGAGCGGTTCAGCGCGAGGGATCCTAGTTACCCTCCGCTGGTAACGAATCTACTTCGAAGCCCTGCTTCAGGCCCAGAACATATTTCTCCCACCGCTGTTTGAACGCCCTCATGTCAACCGTTCTCAGAATCTTCTGCAGACTCTTATAGCCAGTGGGATCTTGTTTCTGACGAGCGTGAAATTCCCGGTAGAATTTTATGAGGAGACCTCGCTGCTGGAGGTAATAACAAAGGTAACGCGCCTGACCGTAGTTTGTACCTTTATCTTCATCGTAGAAAGCATGAGCGTCGAGCGCCGTGAGCGATCTGAACGACGGAACTTTGCCGGCCTTGATGGCGGCCTGTAATCCGGGCAGTCGCCAATTTGTATATCCGTGAATGTGACCGTTGACTTCGCCGCTTTGTTCATACAGCGAACCCAGGCCTTCGTTGAACCAGGGCGGGCATTCCGGAAAGTTGGCTTCCACAAACGGGTGCACAATCTCATGAACCAACGTCCCGCCGCCGGTCGAGATGTTCATGATTAGAGACTTGTGGGTACTCGAATAGTAACCATAGGGCGTGCCGGGCTTTTCACCGAACAGCGTCAAAGTATTTCTTTCGTAGGAATCAGCATCCCGAAACAGCCAGATGTCGAGGATATCCTTCGGGTCTTTAGTAAAGAAATCCTGTTTGAGTTTGTCGACAGCCCATTTCACCGTTTTCTCAGACTGCTCTTTTACTGACTCAGCCGATTCATCGCCGATGACCACGAATGGGGGCTGAATGACGATCGTAAAGCCGTTTGATGGTAGTTTCTTTTTGAGCTGCTCCAGGTGCCTGGCAAATTCAGCGTCGGTGAAATTACCGGGGGCGGGAGAAAGCTCAGCCATCGATTGTTCGTCACGCGGGTTTGAAGGCGGCTTCAAATGGTAGAGCAACGCCGGCAGCGCGACGGCGAGAGGCACAAGCAGCGAAATCTGGAGTCTCTTGATCATGGAAAGGAACTCATGGGGTAGTGGCGGGACCTGTTCATAATACTCCTTTGACGGAAGCGTGATGAAAAAAGATCCACCGAGCGAATGCAAGTTGGTTTCATCGAATTCATTCCAGTGATAGAATTTTCGCCGATGACCGACGGAGGATAAGTGTGATGCATTTCTTCAAGTCAGTTCCTGACATATGGGGGACGCGCGGCCGGTGGATGCGACGAATTGGGGCGCCCGTAGGTGTGGTGGTTGTGGGTCTAACCATTTTGTCGCCTGCCGGAAGCCGCTGGTCGAGCTTCCCGATTGCCACGTCCCAAGAGCCTCAGGCTTCGCAGACAAGTGACGCAGCCTACGATAGCGAATTTCGAAAAGGTCTGGATCTATTACGCCGGCGCCGTTGGGAAGACGCGCTGAAAAGTTTTAAGCGCGCGAATGAAATGCGCAACAAGCAATCGGCTGAGTGTTTCATCGGCATGGCGCAGGCGTATCAGGGCTTGGAGGCATATAAGAACGTCGCCGAAAGCTGCGACAGGGTAATCGAGTTGTCAGCGGGCGACCCAAAGACTATGGCCCAGGCTTATAACCTGAAAGGGATCGCGCTGCAATCTCAGGCAGCAGGCAAAGATCAGAAAAAACTCCAGGAAGCGGAGGCAGCATTCCGACAGGCTCTGACTCTGGGAAGTGACTTGCCCGTTGTTCGTTTCAATCTCGGTTTCACCCTGCTGCAGGAGGGCCGCGATCCGGAAGGGATTGTCGAATTAAAGAAGTTCACAGAGCTGGAACCGGATGGGGCCAAGTATGAACAGGCGCTGAAGTTGATCGAGAACCCGCGGCGAGCCAGGGAAGCCTATGCGCCCGACTTCTCGCTGACCACGGCGGACGGCGAGTATCTCTCGCTTGATGATCTGCGCGGCAAGATTGTGCTGCTGGATTTCTGGGGAACCTGGTGTCCACCCTGCGTCAGCGCGGTGCCGACAATCCGCGACCTGCGAAAGAGGTACGCGAAAGAGCCTTCATTCATCATAATCGGCGTCAGCTCTGATTCTGACGAAGCGAAGTGGAAAGACTTCACCACGAAAAACCAGATGATCTGGCCGCAATATCTGGATAAAGATCATCACATCCAACGGGCGTTCGACGTGCACGCCTTTCCCACCTATATCATGATTGACCATGAAGGCATCGTGCGGTTCCGCGGTGTTAGCACGAGTTGGGAACGGACCGGAGCTCTCGACGACGCGATCAGGAAAGAAATAAAGATCATCGCGAAGGGCTCGCCGACAGAGTAAGCATTTTGGCCTCGGGCAAAAGACAATCCACGAACTTACACGAAAAAATTCCTGGCTTCGTGTGGTTTCGTGGATCGACTTAGTTGATTTCTCAAAATAGCTTTCGCCCAACAAATCGGCTAGCCGGCTGCGACCCATGCTAGGACGAGGCCGGTCGATTGCTGGGAACCCGGACGTCCCGCCCGCACTGAGCGCGAAGCGCGAAAACGCTGGGTTTTCCGTGAGAATAAAGCGGACCGAATGCGGGCGAGACGTCCGCGCTCCCAGGATCGACGGCCTCGTACTGCACTCGCCTTACGATTTACTAACAACCAGAACTGTAAATGATCCGGGTTTCATGGTGCGCCCCGGTCGCCCGCCCGGCTGGGCCGGCGGAGTCTCGGTAAACTCGGCCGCGGGCAGAAATATCTTCTTAGTCTTTGGATCGAAGGCCATTGTTTTGGCGCTCGGCTGGGTCGTGACCGCGCCGGCATCTTCATAAACGTCGGCCGACTTCTCGTGATAGATGCTTAACGTGCCGGCCCCACACGAGAAAAAGATCAGTTTGGCGTCCGGATCAAAACCCGCATAGTCGACGCCAGCAGCTATCGGATAGCTGTTGATGACTTTTCCAGTTCCTGCGTCCATTACGACCATCTTCGGTTCGTTGCGGCAGCCGATGAACAAGCGGTTGGTCTTCGCATCGTAAGCAAGACCGGTGGGTGTCTTCGCCACGCCGATGGGAAATCGGTGCTTGACTTCAAGTGACTGCGGATCAAAGACAACCACCTCGGCGGTGTCTTCGCTATTAACGTAGATTAGTCCGTCTTTGCCGATGATCGCCTGTTCGCCATCGCCCTTTGCGGCCACAGTTCCCACCACATCGCCGCTCGCGGCATCAATTGCGGTAATGTCATGCGAGCCGTGGTTATTCGTGAATACGCGCTTCGTCTTTGGTTCGTAATAAATGCCGTCCGGTCCTTTGCCCACGTCGACTTTCTTGATGAGTGTCAACGTGGTCGGGTCGAACATTGAAACCTTGTTCTCGCGCCCGTTACTGGTGAAGCCATGCTTGAAGGCCGTCGCGATCGCGGCGCCGTGGACGCCGGGTGTGTCCGTAATTGTGCCTAACAGTTTCCCACTGTCCGCATCCACAACTTCGACCTGGGTCCCGTGCGAGACATAGAGCCGCCGGGCAGAGCTATCAATCGCGACATAATCAAAGCCACCGACTCCGCCGATAGGATAGTGACCGACGACCTTGTAGCCGGTTCCGTTTTGAAACAACAAAGCGGACAGAAAGAAAAAGGCCAGGACGCCCTTGATGGTTATCATAACTAGCTCTCCTTATTCAGACTAGAAAATGGAGTAGTGCAGCGGCGCTTACTCTATCGCGGTTCAGTCACACTGGGAAGGGAAAATACGTTCCCGCGACTTTTCACCACTAAGACTCAAAGAGCACAAAGTATTTACTCGTGTCTTAGTGTCTTTGTGGTTAAATCGCCCATCATGCCGGCGACGAAAAAGCGTACCCAGCCGCGTCAATTAGCTCGCGATAGCTGCTAAGAAAGTCCAGCCGCCCGGCTCTCGCTGCCGGTGATCTCGGCGCCGGCACTGCGCATCTCGGCGATCGCCAAAGCGCCGTCGTCAGGTTTGAGGTTAACCGCGCGCATGGCATCGGCCAAAGCTTTAACTTCAAAGCCCTGGTTGAGCGCATCCAGCACGGTGTGCTTCACACAATAATCGGTCGCCAGTCCGCCCACCCAAACTTCCGTGACTCCCTGATCGCGCAGAATCTGTGCGAGGTTTGTCCCGTCGAATGCCGAATAACCATCGGCGCTTTCATCAATCCCTTTTGAAATGACGGTAACGCGCGGGTCGTCAGACAGATCTTTATGAAACTCAGCTCCGGGCGTGTCCTGAACGCAATGAACCGGCCAGATGCCGCCATACACGGCAAAGTGTTTGGCGGTGGCCGGATGCCAGTCGCGGGACTTGAAAACCGGCTCGCCGCGATCGAGAAACTCTTTAATCAGTTCGTTCAGTGGCGCAACGACTTCGTCTCCCTTCGCTACCGCCAATGATCCACCGGGACAGAAATCATTCTGCACGTCAACTACTATTAAAGCTTTCTTTTTATCGTTTGCCATATAACCTACCGAAGTACTTGATTCGATGATCTTAGCTTAGCTCTGCTTCAAATGGGCTGCAATGTGTCAGAAGCCCGACCGTCAGG
>JAWWPL010000220.1:0-5714 GCA_033850605.1 Blastocatellia bacterium
CCACTACGCAGGTGGGGCCGTATCACACGAACACCGCGGAAGGGCTGCGCCTGGCGCGGCGCATTCTGCAGGCGCAACGAAAAGACATGAAGCAGATAGTCATGGTCACCGACGGCAAGCCGACGGCGTGTTTTGTTGAGGGAGCTAGTACGGCCGGGGTTGGCGGAGCGCGAGGCTTTGCGGACGGGACGTCCGCGCTCCCGGCATCGAGGAGGCTCTATAAGAATTCAATGGGTGGCGACCCGTATGTTATGGAAGCCACCTTTCGCGAGGTCCAGGCCTGTCGCAAGGCCGGGGTGATGATCAATACCTTCATGCTGGCCAGCGACTACTATCTGGTCGAGTTCGTAAAGCAGATGAGCGCAATGACCAACGGTAAAGCTTACTTTGCCAATCCATCGAATCTCTCGCAATTTGTCCTGATAGATTTTCTGAAGAGACGGAAGAGCCGTGTGAAGTAAGCTTGGGACGAGCGCAAACGCATTGGCCGGGACAGAGGTTTTTGATCAATGAAGTCGCGTTTTCCTTTTGAGAGTTTGCTTGCCAAGTAAAGCGATCCACCAAACCACACGAAGCCGAAACGAGCTTTGTTTGTGTGATCTTCGTGTCTTTCGTGGATCGTTCTTACTCCAGCGAAAGAGAGCACGAAACCAAATGAGGATAGCATCTCCAATGATTGGTTCTTGACTGCGTCGCCCTAATCCTACAGCACTCGGAAGTAATAGCGTCCCAGGTCCTCTTTGATTCCCGCATTATCCCTGGCCAATCCAATTTGATAATCGCCACTCTTTAGCAGACGCGCTGGAACATCAAAGTCGATCTGCGCGCTGCCGCTCTTAGGGGCCCTGATTGACTCCGCGCTAAAGACCGTCTTCCCATCGGCAGCTAACAGTTCTGCTCGATAAGTACCCGGTTGTTTGGGTATCAACGCGAGTTGTAAGCGCACGATCCCCGGCTCACCCTTGGGTAGAGCGAGTGACGGCATGTTACCGCTGTCAGAGGAAACTACGGGCAGAAGCGCAATGCTTACCAACGACGAAGACATCGGATCATGAACCGGCATCGGAGCAGGCGTTATCTGGTGTTCCGGGCTCGAGGTGTTGGCCGGATGGTGAACTTCCTGTGGGGCGCTACGCGGAGATGAGCGCCGGGGAATTATCTTGTTTGTGATTCGCTCCACGATCCGCGGTTCTTTTATCACCAACCACGCGGCCCCAAACAGTATCACAAGTATCGCAAGTCCAAAGGCCAACCTCCAGAACGGCCGCCTGAGATGAAACAGAGTTCGCAGTCGCGCAATGAACGCGCTTTTCTTTTCCCCGACTGAAGCGGATGCGAAGCGATCGCGCAAAGCGATCGAGACTTCGACTTTGCGCCGGCGATTCGCGCTAACCAAAAACTTCTCTTCAAAACGTTCGCGCTCGCCGGCACTAAGGCGTAGGTAAGTGTAGTCGTCGGCCAAATCCAATTCAGCCAGACGGACACGCGAGTCCAGACGAGGGTCCGAAAACAACTGCCGCTCAAACGCGACCTGCTCTGGGGCCCTCAAACGGCCCAGCAGAAAGCGACGGATCGCCTCGTCGGAAAACTCAACCAAAATGTTCTTATCTTCCATTGCAGGCTGCCCTCCCTTACGGTCGGGCTTCTGACACCAAACATTGCTCGATGCATGTCTGGAGCTTTTCTCTAATGCGCAGTGCTCGCAGTCTCAAAGTACTGAGTCGGATGCCTAGTTCGGCGGCGATCCGCTTGCGCAAGTCGATCTTCGCTCGTTTGCTTTCGGAATAATACGCTTCGATTAATCGACGGGAATTGGCCGAGAGTTTGTCCAGACACTTCTCCAGACACAGATGAGCCGTTTCCTTTGCCTCCACGTCGTCATCAGGTGCGGGCGGCCGCGGCAGCATCGGACGTTTCAGGTATTCGTGATGGACGTTATTCATTACACCCAGAAAGTATATGGCTTTATCTCCGACATACGTCTCTTGAATATCGACTACTCTGCGCGCTACCCGGTCGATCGTCTCGTCCGCCAATTCTTCGGGACAGGTGCAGCCGCGCGAAGCCAGAATTGCAACCAGCCGCCAACGAATCTTTTCATAAGTCAGCCCAGCAAGTTCAGGATCAGGATCGAGCCATGTGAGCAGCCGATCAAATTCGTCCTGCTTGAGTATGTGTGTTTTCGCCAGCGACATATCCTTGGACCGTTCGGAGTTCCGCCTTCAGGCGAGACTTCCTAAATATGAGCCGCCTGAAGGCGGAACTCCAAACCAAAAGCGCCATCGCCGCCCACGCTCGTGCGGGCGTACTCTAGTTCTTTGTCACATCAGAGATGGCGACCGTCTTTTCTTCCTTCTGACCCTCAACCTTGACGGTGACTTTGCCGGATTTTTCGTCCACGCTGACAACCGTGGCGTCGGTGACGGATCCGTTGAGGGTGACTTTCACTTTATCTCCGGCTTTCAATTGAAGTTTGACCGATGGGCTTGGCTCAGGCGAGGCAGGCGCCGGCGTCGACGCCGTGGGGTTGTTTGGTCTCGCGTTGCTGTTCGCATTCGAGTTGTTTTCTGTGCTGGCCGGCTCACAAGCTGCAAGAGCCAGCGACAGTATGAGTAACGCAAAAAGTTTCTTTGTCATGATGGTCCTCCATTCGTATGAACGCCCCTGTACGAGGCTCAGTTGTTTCCATTCTTCGGTGGGTGAATGGGAATAGAGAGCAAAACATTTCATGCCTTGAAGAAGTTTTTTTTGGGTTGAGATTCTGCCGGTAGGTTCAAAGTATCCTAAAAATACCTGATCGAAGCACTTGAGCATGTGGGTCTGGCAGGCGGCTTTGCCGCAGCACATAGTGGTAAGCCTCTGGCTTACCGGAGTGGTTTCCCGTTTTTCTGATCGAGGCTGTGCCTCCTGAGCGTGAGGCGTAACCTCCAGGCTTATTAATGAGAAATAGTGCCGGAAAGGCAGTGCCCTTCCGCGATGTGCCGCGGCTAGGCCGCGAAATCCCAAACCCGTATTGATCGATTAACTTTCGGAGCTGAATGATTGAACAGTCGTGTTTGCGTTACTTCTTCTCCCCGCTGAAGTCGTAGGTGAGATAGAGTTTCAATGCGGCTTCCTGCACTTCAGCATGCACGTCCTTAACGCGGGCCTTGAGTGTTCCATTGCTCGCCTGGACGTTGAGCGAGAGGGCCAACTGTGACACCTGCAGGACCTCGAAAGGATTTAGCTTTTCAGCGATCGTCTTGCGCACAAATGCCGTGACCAGGGCGCTGACGATTGGCGGGACGTCATCAAGCGTCACATCCTCAACGTTCAACTGACCAAAGACGGTCTGCTTTGCCTGGTCAAACGAGAGATCAACGGTAGCTTTGCCCGTGCCTTTAAACTGCACGCATCTGGTCAACACGCTATAGCTACCCGTGAAAGCCAGTGGCGCCGTAATCTTGCCTCCAGTGAAGCGCACCCCGGTCTTAACGTTCCCGCCTTCCTGATTGAGCACAAGAACGTCACTGCAGGTTGAGCTCTGAAATGCAACGGGCCGCAGCGGGGTCTGCTCCTGATTCTCATTTTGCAGTTGGGAAAGCTTGAGTTGTGGCGGCCCCAACTGGCTAAAGATTGTGCCCATGAGCGAGTCGAAAAACTTTTCGTCGACAGTCACCGCCACGGTGCCGGTGGTCTCGACAGTCGCGTCCGGCGGCCTCACCGGAACGCCGGGCAACGCGTGCCCCCTCGGCGCACCCAAAAAATACGCGGTAGCTATCGCGCCAATTAACAACCCCGCAATCAATATCAGAACGTTTCTAATCATTATTTGAAGCTCGCGATTAAGGTGTCACCGTGGCCGTGGGTGACGGCGAGGCGCTCATGGCATTGGCCATCATCGCTTTCAAAATAGCTGTGACCGCGCTGGTCAGAGCATCAATCTGTTGCCGCACTTTCTCAGGCGCGACCTGTTCGTATCCGGCGGGAGGCTCGAAGAGTGCCGGAGCGACATCAGTCTTAATGTCATGCATCTCGGCTACGACGCGGGCCGCTTTCACTCCCTTAACATCACCAGAGCTTTCCGCCAGCAGCTCTGCCCGCAAAGGCAATCCGGTTTCCTTGTCTACATAAACAAAGGCTTCGGCTTTTACTTCGCCGGCTTTGGTGTTCGTATTCGTTGAGCTGGTGTAGCGATATTTGTCGGCCGTGCGTCCATCCATCGGCCCTTCGCCCACACGCTCAACCCCTTTAATATTCTTCAGACTCTCGACCAACTGGCCCGGAGTAATCAGCTTATTTACCTGCACGCCGGTCGACTCCTGAGTCAGTTCCGCATACTGCTTGCGCGACGGCAGGATCACATAATGGCGGTTGTTGTGATCGAGATAGACCAAAGGCGTGCCATCGGGCAGTTTGAATTCCACGCGGCGATCGTCGCTACTGCGCGCCACCTGTACTGAGAGCGATGGAATGCCAATCGATTTGTCCCCACCCAGAGTCTCGATGCTAAACACCAGCGTCGCACTATATTTGTCCGGCTCGCGAGTATTGATGGCCGGACCATTGTTGGCACTGTCTGAATTGGAATTTGCATTGGCGGCGCTCGTATTCGAATTCGCATTAGCGTTCGAGTTCGCGTTGGCGTTGCCGTTCGAGTTCGGCACGGGCTGACAGGCGCTGTTTGCTAATAGAAATAGAACTCCCAGTGCCAGCGCTAGCGTTGATGTTCGAGACATTCGGATTCTGGACATAGTTAACCTCTATTATTCGGGGCCTGCGGTTCGCCCACTGACGTTCGACAATCTGGCGGGGGTTTCGAAACCAAGGATAGCATGCGCCGTGCCCTTAACGGAAAAGCGCGCGGGTCAGAAGTTGGTGGCCTGTCTGCCCAGATTTGCCTGGGAGACAAGAAGAGATCCACGAAAACAGATGAAGTGAAAGGTTTTGTTCGTGGCGGTTTCGTGTGAGTTCGTGGATCGTTCCTTTTCAAGGTTAGAGAAAGCACGAAACCAATCAGGAGACCACCCGGCTGCGCAGTGCTAATAAAACCATTTGACACCTAATACTGGTTAGCGTAAAAGGCCTTTGCGTTTCGACTTCGAAAAAACGGGTGACCCAATGAAACATGTTCCGCTAATCGTCTTTTTGGTGTTAGTGGTTGCGGCCTGCAACCTGACTAACAAGTTGAAGTCCGGTTCCTCAAATTCAAATTCAAACTCCACGGCAACATCCGGCAACCCGTCTAAGATCGGTGACGAGCCCGTAGAGAAGGCGGCGCCCACCGCTGCCCAGACTGCCGCGCTGGCCAATGGTCAGGAAGCGAAGTGGGATCAGCAGGGAATTACCTGGACTTTGCCGCCAAACTGGAAGAAGGAAGAGGTGCGCAACGAGACCCTGAGCTACGGCGGCAACGGTGCGTTTCTGTCCGTCAATATCTCAACGATGAGTCCCGACTTTCCTTCCGATATCAGCATCAAGGCAACGCATGAAGCCGCGAAGACCCAGCAAAAGATCGGGAAGTACGACGAGGTTAAGTGGCTCGAGCTCGACGGCGTTCGCGGCGTAGAGTTTCGCGAATCAAAACAGGAAACGCCGGGCGACATTCGCCGCCTGGAATGGCAGGCTTATCGCACCTTTGCCGGCCAGAACCAATTGATAACCATGATTCTGTCCACCGATGACGGCGCTTTCGCTAAACATCAGGACGAACTCTACGGCATCATGTATTCGAC
>JAWWPL010000233.1:0-6407 GCA_033850605.1 Blastocatellia bacterium
GATCGTCAAACGCGCACCAGAGACCGTCGTTAATAACTGTGTCGACCAGCGTGCCATTGCCCAGGCGATACCCCTCACGCGCCTTTGGCAACAGGTAGGGTGCATTCGACATCGATTCCATGCCCCCCGCGACTACGATTTCCGTGTCGCCCAGTTGCACTCCCTGCGCGGCCATCATGATTGCCTTTAGTCCCGAACCGCAGACTTTATTTACAGTCACCGCTGACACCGTGTTTGGCAGCCCGCCGTGCAGCGCCGCCTGTCGCGCAGGATTCTGTCCCAGGCCTGCTTGAATTACGCAGCCCATGATTACTTCGTCGACATCCTCTGGATTGACGCGGGCACGTTTGACCGCCTCGCGCACGGCGATGGCGCCGAGTTCGGTGGCTTTGAAGTCTTTGAGCGCGCCCAGAAACTTTCCCACGGGCGTGCGCACTGCACTAATAATCACAGCTTCTTTTGTCTCTGCCATTTTGCTCACTGTTCACGCATGAAGATGATTTAGCATGACTGTTAATTCCGAAGAGTGTCAAGCAAGCCGGTGCGTCAGAAGCCCGACCTTGAGGGAGGGCTGGTTAGGTTGGACGCCCTCGCTGACGCGCGGGCCTCTGACACTTTACGGTTAGCGATCATGACCGATCAGCAGCAGGCGTTCCCGCTGAGGATCGCGAATCAAATTTAAACTCAAACCACCATGTCCAAACGTCTCGGCCTGGGCGATTACCCTCAAAGTTGGATCTTGCGCCAGCAAGATCGGGTATTCACTTTCCCTGATGACCGCAATGATTTTTGAATCACTCTTCAGAGCCGCAAGCAATTCCTTGTTCCCCGAATCGCCGGTCAAGCGCTCAAGCTTATGCGGAGGAGGAAGATTGAAAGCGATATCGCTGGCCCAATCGCTCGCCGCGTGCGATGTGTATAGCGCAATTCCGAGAGGCGTTGCTGCCGCGAGAGACGGCACCGGCAGATAACGCACAAACGCGGGCAACAAAACCCATTGCATCGCCAGGAATGTGGCCCACATCATCGCCGAAAGCACGAACGTTGCCTGCCAGATATTCCGGCTCCTTAAATAGACGATGAGTACTACTAACCCCGCCAGAGCTAAAGTAAGCGGGAGAAATCGAAGGAACGTAACTACCGATAGCACCGCGGCGGCTTTAAGAGAAAGCGCAGCAACAGTGACGAGCATCACACCGCAAAGAACCAGAATCGCCTTCACCAGGCTTCGTGCAAAGCGCGGCAGTGCGTCGGCGTTTGCGATCACGGGCGCGATTATCAAAGCAGCCGCCGGCATCGCCGGCAAGAGGTAGTAATCAAGCTTAAAACTGGACAGCGAAAACAGCACGATGGTGACCACGAACCATAGATGAACCAAACGAGTTGGGTTCGGATTGTTTCCTCGCCCGCGCCAATTGAACCAGAGCGCCACCAAGATTAGGAGGGACCACGGCGCAAAATCACTAAAGAACGCCACGCATTCGTACCAGACTGGCCGCCCCGCTGCCCCGTAGATGAAACCGGTGAAGCGTTGCAGATTTTCTCCGAGGAAGAAAAAGCGCAACGGCTCGGCGCCCGCCCTGACATATACAATCAGAAAGTAAGGCGCCGCGATCAGCAAGAACAACAACGAGCCCGGAAGAAGTCGCAGTTTTTTCAGGTCTGCCCGGTTTCGCCTGAAAAGCATCTCCAGGGCGATTGGCGCTGCCACCAGCACGACAGCAACCGGACCTTTGGCTAAGACGCCCAAAGCCAGCGCAACATAACCGAGCAGGACCAATCCTTTGGAAGAAGGTCCGTGTTCCCTCAGCGTGAAAACGAAAGAAGCGAGCGAGGCGGTCACACAAAGCGTCAACGACATGTCGCTCATCGCCATGCGGGCAAAACTAAGGAACAAAAGACTCGAAGCCAACATCGCGACGGAAATCAGTCCCACTCGTTTTCCGTTGAGACGCACCGAGAGGCCGTAGACAATCGCAAGCACCAGCAGCGCCGCCAGCACTGAAGGAAGTCTGGCCGAACCATAGTTCACGCCGAACAACTTGTACGAGATCCCAATAAGCCAATAGGTAAGTGGCGGCTTGTTCAGCGGGAGTTCGTCCGGCGCGTGCGGTGTTAGCCAGTTGCCCTGCTCAATCATCAAGCGCGATCCCAGCGCAAAGTAGCTTTCGGCTCGCACGAATTGCTTGTAGATCCAAATATCGCTAAGAAACAGCACGGCCGCGAAAGCGATCAAGAGTAAGAAGACGCGATGTTGTCGAAATAAGGTCACAGAGTCATTCAAGAGGTTTAGCCGCAGTTAAGCATCGGTCACGTAGTTTCATTGCGCGAGGTTGATCAGTCAAGCAACGGTATGAAGTCGGTACCACCCGCGTGAGCGGGTGGATTAAGCGATCAACTCACGGCTTGATGAATGAACCCACCCGCTCACGCGGGTGGTACCGTCCTCATCACGTCGAACGACGTTCCTTGCCGCTCTTCTCGCTCTAATTGAAAACCCTCATACCGGGTGTTAGACTCGGCACTTGAAATTCAACTCCTTAATCATTCTGGTTTACCGGACCAAATAAACATGCAGGCACTCATCCTGGCAGGAGGAAAAGGCACACGGCTGCGTCCTCTTACCGTATACACGCCAAAACCGATCGTCCCAATTTGCAACCGGCCTTTCCTGCTTTATCAAATCGACACGTTGCGCCGCGCCGGCGTTACCGATATCACCTTATCTCTGTCTTATCAGCCGGAGAAAATCGAACAGCAACTCGGAGACGGTTCGTCATTCGGGGTTAAGCTGAAATACACGGTCGAGCCGCAGCCCATGGGAACGGCCGGCGCCTACAAGTTTGCCGAGGATTTAATTCGCGAACCAACCGTGGTTTTCAACGGCGACATCCTGACCGACCTGGATCTGAAAACGGTAATTCGTCAGCATAAAGAACGAAACGCAGTGGCGACTATCGTGCTGACTCCGGTGGAAGACGCGAGCGCTTACGGCGTGGTCGAAACCGAAGAGGATGGCCGCGTCCGGCGCTTTCTCGAAAAACCAAAGCCGGAAGTGACCTCGTGCAAAAACATCAACGCAGGCACATATGTGCTGGAACCGCAGGTGCTCGATCTGATCCCGCGAGGTGAGAATCATTCATTCGAGTACGGCTTGTTTCCCAAGCTGCTTGAGCAGGGCGAGTTGTTCTTCGCGCATATCCCGCAACGAACCTACTGGATGGACATCGGCACGCCCGCGCGTTACCTGCAGGCCCACCAGGACCTGCTGGCCAATCGGGTTACGCGGATCCATATTAAGGATCGGCGGGGCAACTTTGATTCGGCCACGCATTCGGAGATCGACGAGCTGTCGGTGATTGGCGATGACTGCACGCTAAAGCCAGGAGTGAGAATCATCAACTCTGTGCTGGGCAAAGGTTGCTACATCGAAGAACGCGCGCACATCGAGAATTCTGTCATCTGGAGTCACACCCGCGTAGGGTCAGAGGCGCAATTGAATGACGCGATCATCGGGCGCGGTTGTCATGTCGGCCGGTCTACCATGGTAGGGCCCGGCAGTGTGCTGGGAGACAAGACATCGCTGACCGATTACACAAGAACATGCTAAAGGAAGGACAGGAATCGTGAACTGGGACATCTTTCGCGCGTACGACATCAGAGGAGTCTACCCAACGGATATCGACGAGGAAGCCTACTATCGGATCGCGAAGGCCTACACGTTGCTGTTTCATCCGAAAACCGTGGTCGTCGGCCGCGACGCGCGAGTTTCCTCGGTTCAGTTGGCAGAGAGCCTCATATCCGGATTCGTCGACGCGGGCGTTGACGTAATAGACATCGGCGGCATCACCACGGACATGCTCTACTTTGCGGTGGGCGCTTACGATTACTCGGGCGGCATTGTCGTCTCGGCTTCACACAATCCCAAAGAGTACAACGGCGCGAAAATGGTGCGCGAGAAGGCAGCCGCCATTTCGTCCGATACCGGCCTGTTTGATATACGCGATGCCCTGAAAGCCGGCAAAGATAAAGATGTCAGGTCCGAAAAGAAAGGCACAGTCAAAGAGAAAGATGTCCTGGATGACTATCTCAAGCACGTACTCAGCTTTATCGACACGAGCGTGATTAAGCCGTTCACTTTTGTCGGCAATGCAAACTTTGGCTACGTATGTTTTCCGGCTTCGGCCCTGGTCAAGACGCTGGGACTGAATTTGATTCCCTTGAATTTTGTTCCCGACGGTACCTTTCCAAAAGGCCCGCCTGATCCGATGCTGCCCGAGAATCGGATCGAAACTGAGAGACTGACGAAGAGTTCCGGCGCCGGCTTCGGGGTGGCCTGGGACGCCGATGCCGATCGGTGCATGTTTGTTGACGAGACCGGCGAATTCATTTCCGGTGCCTACACGACAGCTTTGCTCGCCGATATCCTGCTAATGAAAGAAGGCAACGATAATGCGATCATCTTCGACCCACGCGTGATTTGGCCGGCGCTAAAGGTCTGTGAAAAGCACGGCGCGCGGGCCATCATCTCAAAGGGTGGTCATGCGTTTATGAAGGAGCGCATGCGCAAGGAAAATGCGATTTTCGCCGGTGAGATGAGCGGGCACTATTATTTTCGCGATAATTTTTTCGCTGACAACGGAGTCATTCCCTTCCTGCTGGTAATGGAACATCTGTCCAAAACCGGCCAACCATTTTCCGAAGTCATGCGGCCTTATATGGAAGGCCACTTCATGTCCGGCGAATTGAACTATCGGGTTAAGGACATTAAGAAAGTGATTGCGGACGTCAAGCAGAAATTCGTTGGGGACGGCAAGGAAGACTTCACTGACGGATATTCCCTGGAGAGCAGTGACTGGCGATTCAACATTCGCTCATCAAACACCGAACCGCTGCTGCGCTTGAATATCGAAGCGCGTCAGGCGGGGCTGGTCGAAAAGATCCGCGCCGAGATAGAAGTCATCATCAACGCAGAACCTAAGTAGTGGCACCGACTTTAGTCTGTGATTGAATCCTACTTCAGAGTCAACAAATCACAGACTGAAGTCTGTGCCACTGGCACACTCCTTGCCAAATCACCCTCGGAAGACGTGAGCTCTTACGACTAGTATTTTGAATGGGCTCTTGACGACTCAAACAGGAGGAATGAAGTCATGGGGTTGATTCTGCTAGTAATTCTGATTATTTTGCTTCTGGGGGCTGTGCCTGCATGGCCGTACAGCCGCAGTTGGGGTTATGGACCAAGCGGTGGGATTGGTTTGATCCTCGTAATCGTGCTCATTCTGTTGCTGCTCAGAGTGTTCTAACCTGAGACGGTTTGCCGACAACCAGACTTTAAAACATGCAGGCCTTCGCCGCGGCGGGTAGTAGTGTCAGAAGCCTGACCTGAGGAAGGCCTGTTTTCGGTTTGACTCTCTCTCCTTTCAGACGACAAACTCTCCCATGCCTGAGCTTCCGGAAGTTGAGCACGTCGTTCGTGCGCTTAGGCGCGTCGTCACCGGCCGTCGAATTATCGGCAGTGAGGTTAAGCTGCCGAAGTTAATTCTTCCCTCCTCTCAATCGGTCTTCAATCGCAAGCTGAAGGGTGCAACGATTACCGGCGTCAACCGGCGCGGCAAGTTTATTCTGATTGAGCTTGAGCCCAGCGGAGCCCTCCCTCACGGTCGGGCTAATGCCCGGCATAGCAACCGCGAGTCGCAGAACCCGAAGCACGGGCTTGTGCTGATAGTGCACCTGCGTATGACCGGCAAGTTTGTCTCTTTATCTCCCGACGACGCCCTGCCAAAACATGCCCACGCAATTTTCTATCTCGACGACGATCGGCGTTTGGTGTTCTGCGATCAGCGACAGTTCGGAGTGATGAAGCTGGTATCTGTAACGCGTCTGAGCAAGACCAAAGGAATCAGCGAGCTGGCGCCCGAACCCTTCGACGAAGATTTCAGTTTCCTTTACTTGAAAGAAACTTTGGGCCGATCGCGGCGCACGCTGAAAATACTTCTGTTGGATCAGACGCGGGTGCTCGGTCTCGGGAACATCTATGCTGCCGAAGCCCTGTTCCGCGCCGGTATTAATCCATTCAAGATTGCAGCCACGCTCTCGTCGCAACGAGTCGCACGTCTCCATCAGGCGATTCGCGATGTTCTAAGTGACGCGCTCACAGATAGCTCAACATCTCGGGTCGACCTGGAACAGCCAAACGGATTTTCTTATGGCGAAGCTTTTGAAAGGTTCTGGCAGGTGTACGAACGTGAAGACGAAGCGTGCGTTAAGTGCGGAGCAAGCATTCGCCGGATTGCGCATGGTGGAAGATCAACTTACTGGTGTCCGAAATGTCAGAAGCGATAAGAATTAAGCCGACAAAACCTCGCTCGCCACCGTTTTGTACTGAATTGAATCCGTTTCGAGCA
>JAWWPL010000265.1:0-4493 GCA_033850605.1 Blastocatellia bacterium
CCTCACCCCGGCCCTCTCCCAAAGGGGAGAGGGAGACAAACTGAACCACCACCTGAATATTGCTAAAACCTGAACTTAAACTGATTCGCCGGGTTGTTTCAATAACTCTTCCAAATATTTAATCAAAGTTCGCAACGTGGAAAAAGGGCTCTTAGCTTTCGACAAAAGATTTTCGTCGGCAATGGTGATGTCCGTGCCGAACTCAGCGTTGATCTTTTCTTCGACTTCCATAATCAGAGTTACAAAGTCGAGCGATTCCAGCTTGCCTCCCGCCCCGTACAACGGCGCGTCCAGAGATTTCTCGACGCTCACGCCCGCCGGCAATTGGGTATTGAGCTCATCAACTGCGCCGAAGACTGCTTTGCTGACTCTTTCGTCGATGGCCATCATTTTCTCCTGCCGGCGATTCTAACGTAGCGGCGCTCAGTTATGAAATACGATGAGCGATCCGGCTATAATGAATCTCGACCAACCATCATGAAGAATAGAGCAGCGATCAAGGCAATCAGATCTTTCCTACCCGCCGGGAAACTGACTAACGAGCAACTCGCGGAAGAATTTGGTGACTGGCACGCCAATCAGATTTTGGCGAAGACCGGCGTAGCCGTGCGCGGCGTTACTGGTCCGGATGAATGCGCATCGGATCTTGGTGTGGCCGCGGCAGAGCGCCTGTTTGCGGACGGCGCGTATGCTCCGGAAGAAATTGATTTCCTTATCTTTTGCACGCAAAGTCCGGATTACTTTACGCCGACAACGGCGTGCGTAATGCAGGATCGTTTGGGCTTAAGAACTGATTGCGGCGCCATCGACATCAATCAAGGCTGCTCGGGATATATCTATGGTTTGGCGCTGGCGAAAAGTCTGGTCGAAGCAGGAACAGCCGCAACTGTTCTGCTGATCACCGCTGATACCTACACGAAATTTATCAATCGCCGGGATCGCTCACTGCTTACCTTGTTTGGTGACGGAGCGGCGGCAACGCTGGTGGGAACCACACCCGCCGAACGAGAATTAGTTGGTCCGTTCGTTTTAGGAACCGATGGAAAGGGAGCAAATCAGATCATCGTGAAGGCCGGGGGCCTGCGCTGTCGGCCCAACGCCGAGACGGCAGTTGAGAAAGAAGACGCTGCCGGAAACTGGCGTTCAGAACAAAATCTTTTCATGGATGGCGCCGATGTCTTTGGATTTGCCATGAAGACTGTTCCGGCTGTGCTGGGCCAGTTGTTGGACAAGTGCGGGCTTACTCTCGACCAGATCGATTTCATCGTTCCGCATCAGGCCAACAAATTCATGCTCGAGCGCTTGCGGGCAAAGATGAAAATTCCTGCCGAGAAGTTCTGGATCGATATGGAGCAGTGTGGGAACACGGTCTCTTCGACAATTCCCATCGCGCTCGAGAGTGCCACCGAGCAAGGTCGCGTCAAGCCGGGCGACCGGGTCGCGCTGGTAGGTTTTGGCGTCGGTTATTCCTGGGGCGCGACGCTGATCGAGATCGTCTGATATGGATTTGCAAAGAATCGCCAGAAGGATTCTGCCCAACAGGGCGGTGACGTCGCTCCGGCGCGCGAAGTGGGCCCGCGAATGCCGCCGCGTAGCATCTCTGCCGCCGCTTACCGAGGAAGATTTCAGGGAGATCCTTACTGACGATCTCAATTTGACTGAAGGCGATCTGGTTTATGTCCATAGCGGGATGGACGGATTGAACCTCGAGTTTCCTTTTTACCGAATTTTGTTTCTGATTCGGGAAGTAATCGGTGCTTCCGGTACGGTCTTGTTTCCGACTTATCCGAATCATCGAATCTCTTCCTATGAATACCTGCGGCAGGGCCAGGTGTTCGATGTGCGCCGGACGCCTTCATATACTGGAATTCTGACGGAGTTTGCGCGGCGACAACGCAACGCCGTGCGGAGTCTGCATCCGACCAAATCCGTCTGCGCGATCGGGCCCGCCGCCGTAGAAATCACCGCCACCCATCATTTGTCTCCTTATCCGTACGATACCTGCAGCCCTTACTACAAATTGATCGCGGGCGGCGGAAAGATCGTGGGACTGGGCGCGACTACGAACTACATTTCGTTTGGCTATTGCGTTGACGATGCCTGGAGGGAAAAGTTTCCCGTCCGCGTATATCACGACGAGATTTTTGCAGCGCCGTGTATTAACTACGAAGGCGAACGAGTGACAGTGAAAACGTATGCCCACGACATGAGCCGTGTGGTCCACCCTGACATGCCGCTTTTCTTTCAAAAATATGTTTCAGCGGAAGCCTGTCGCGACCTGATGGTGCGCGGCATGAGGTTCTTTCGCGCCGACGCGCCGAAACTGTTTGCTGAAATGATGAGCCTGGCCGAGCGAGACATCATCGCCTATCCGCGATCAGTCTATCGAAAGCAGTAAACGGAGCGCGGATGGAGCGCGGACATCCTGTCCGCCTGAGCGCGTAGCGCGAACTGACCTGGCGTTGTAAATCAACCCTGATGAGCGTGCTGCGCACGCTGGCGGACAAGGATGTCCGCGCTCCATTTAGTCCGCCGTCCTTACTTGGAACTCTCCGCTGCGCATCTTCTTCGCGATCTCACTCAACGTGATGAATCTGAGGTCTTCCGCTTGTGAAGCTTCGCCCACAAATCTTTCGATGGCCGGCAAGTCGCGAATGTCTTTCGGGTGGTTCGTCAGCACTATGGGCAGTTGCATCAGGCCCGACGCGCGCGCGCGTTGGCGGATTGACGCCAGCATCTCGCGCATCAGCGAGTAATTCAGACGGCCGGTGTCGGAAACAAAATGCTTGCGCTTTACTAGCGGGACGATCAACTTGTCAAACGCTAAACCAATCCGAGACTGCCGATGGGATTTTGAGCCGACTGCCGCAGGCTTACTCTTTGGCTGAGGAGTTGCCGGTCGATCGATCTGTCGTCGCGCCAGAGAGATGTTCTGACGCGTAGCGGCTCGCCGCGATCCGTAGAAGTGGTTGAGCGGGACGCAAACGATGTTTTCGCGTTTGTTTGAAACTCTGCGCGCATCTGCCATCGCCGGGTAAAAAGGCAGAAACGTTTCTTCGCAGTTGCGATAATCAAGCTGCAAGTTATCACTGTTGACGAACAGTCCCCCGGCAATACTAACGTCGAGTTCGATTCCGAGACTGGCTAGAGAGTCAAGCAGATGAGTTGAAGGCGCGGCCGCCAGGGCGCCAGCCCGAAAGGCCAGGCAGCGATAGGAGGGATCAATGGGACTGAGCAGAGCTTCCAGGTACTGCTTGCTATGGGCCAACATCGCATAGGCAGTGTCGGGTTCATAATTCAAGATTGACCAGTCTCCGTGCGGATGCCAACACTCATTTTCATATTCCGCGTTCAGCCACTGAGGATGCAGGTGCAACTGAATGTCATGGTGCTGAAGGAAAGCCTCGCGCAGGTGTTGGTCCCATGAATCGCCCAGGCCTTTCAATTCTTGATTCGCACTTTCGTAACGCCTGAAGGCTAACTGCTGCATGACATCGGGAAGAATTGTGGTGCGGGCGCCGAACTTTGCGTAGATCTCCAATAGCCGGCGCAGCGGCGCGAATTGAATCTGTTCGATATCCCCCGATCCGTCGCCGCGCAGTTCCCAGTCGTGAGTCAGTGCGAGATAGATTGTCGGCTGCATGATAGTGGCACAGACTTCAGTCTGTGACTGGCCGAGAAATCACAGACTGAAAGTCTGTGCCACTCAGCAACACATAGAACGAAGTCATCGCGTATTGTACTATCACCCGGCGCCAGAGGGCGCAGACTTCGATGCTGCATGATAAATCGATCATCTGTTTTGGCGGCGAAGATTGGTGGTATCACCACCCGCATTCCAAAAACCACCTGATGCGGCGTTTTGCGCGCGCCGGAAACAAAGTGATTTTTGTTAACTCGATCTCGATGGGCCTGGCTTCGGTTAAGAGCAAGGACCTGGTTCCGCGGATCGCGCGAAAGCTAAAAAGCTATGCCAAGCTCGCGCGCACGACCGAGGAAGGCATCACGGTTGTTTCGCCCGCGGTTATTCCCTTCTTTGGCAGCCGGGCCGTCACCATCGCGAATCGCAGCTTGCTGACTTCGCAGATAGCCGGACTGGCACGACGCCGGGGCCTGTCCCGGCCCATTCTCTGGATCGCGATCCCTACCGCAATCGAAGTCGCCGGCCGCTTGAACGAATCGCTGGTCATCTATCATGTGTCAGACAAGTACGACGCGAACACGATGGACCACGCGACTGATCCGGCTTTCATCAGGTCTCTGCATGAGAAAGCGATCGAAGCGGCCGACTTGATTTTCTACTCCAGCCGCAAGCTTTTGGCGGAAGCGACGCGCGGATTGGAACGATCGCACTTGTTGGAACAAGCTGTGGATTTCGATCATTGGGCCCGGATTCAGGATGGCAACCTGAAGATTGCGCCAGATATCGAGAAGATCCCGAGGCCACGCATTGGCTATTTCGGAGCCATCGAGCCATGGCTGATCGATCAGGA
>JAWWPL010000276.1:0-5993 GCA_033850605.1 Blastocatellia bacterium
CGATCAACACTCGCGGCGAAAAACTCCTCACTCTGACGCTGCTCGCGCCGCCCCGGCGCACAGGGCGCTGCACAAAGCCCTTGGGCTGTACTGCGGCGCCTCTTGAATTTCGCGGGCCGCGCGATGCGATCACTTGTTCTTTCATATTTTTAAGTGGCACAGACTTTTGTCTGTGATTTCCTCCCAACGCCTAACACAGACTGAAGTCTGTGCTACTTACTACTCCACAACTCAACTTCATACTCGAGATCTATACCGTGTTCGTGCTTAACCCGCTCGCGAATCTCTTCAGCGAGCGCCAGAGCGTCGGCCGCCTTGGCATCTTCGCCTTCGGTAACTATGAAGTTCGCATGCTTAGGCGAAACTGTTGCGCCTCCGCGACGCGTGCCCTTCATTCCCAGATCGTCGATCATCTTCCCGGTGCCGATTGGGCTGGCCGGTGCATTCTTAAAGAAGCAGCCGGCAGAGCGGGCGCCATGCGGTTGCGTCGCCATCCGCTGACTCTTGGCTGCTTCCATGCGGGCAGCAATCTCATCCGGGTCGCCTTTGCTCAGCAACAGGGTCGCCCCCAAAAGCAGTTCACCTTCCTGGAAAGACGTGTGACGATAGTTCCAACTAATCTCGCTGCCGGGAATTTCAACCACGCGACCGCCGCGCGCGACTCTCACCGTTTCAACTACGGTCCCAATTTCCTGGCCGTAGGCTCCCGCGTTCATCCAAAGCGCGCCCCCGACAGTGCCCGGTATGCCATTTAGCCCTTCAATCCCTGAGAGGCCGCGCCGCGCTGCTTCGATACAAAGACGAGGAAGTGAAAAACCCGCGCTGACGGAAACACGATGATCTTTAAAGATCGGCTCAGCTCTTAGACCTTTTAAGCTCAAGATCGCATAGTGATGCGCTCCGTCGTCGGCCAGAACGTTGCTGCCCGAACCGAGCGGCCGCCAGGCGACTTCACGTTTTTCCAATTCGGACACCAGTGCCGCTGCCTGCTCTTCGCGATCGGGTGTCAGCACCCAGTCGACCGCTCCTCCCACTCGCAAGCTCGTCAACTCGGCAAAACGACGGCCGCGTTCGGCGCGCACACTCAGGGTCGCTGCGACTTCCTCAATCGCCGCGTCGCGCCTCGTTGTGTCTTCGACTGAAACCATCTTAAAAGTGGCACAGACTTCAGTCTGTGATTCTCCTGTTGTGGCACAGACTTCAGTCTGTGATTCTGCTGTTGCGACACAGACTGAAGTCTGTGCCACTAAGACTCGCCACGTAACAGAGCAAGTAACTGATCGCCCGAACGGGTGACTGAACCCGCGCCCAGCGTGATGACAAGATCGCCTTCGCGTACGGTCCCACGAAGCAATTCGGCAGCGCCCTCGACGGCCCCGATATACTCGGCGTTCTTATGACCGTAACTTTTGATCCGGCCAGTCAGGGTTTCTCCATTGATCCCTTCTATCGGCGTTTCACTGGCTGCATAAATATCGGTTACCAGCAGCACGTCCGCATTGTTGAAAGCACTGGCAAATTCGTCCATCAAATCCGCGGTGCGTGAGTATCGATGCGGCTGAAACAAAACTACTATGCGCCGGTTAGGCGCCCCGATGCGGGCGGCGCTCAAGGTCGCTTTGACTTCTGTCGGGTGATGGCCGTAATCGTCAACCACCGTCACGCCGGCTTCTTCACCTTTGAATTGAAAGCGACGATCGGCGCCGGCGAATTCGCCCAGCGCATGGGCTATCGTGTCAAAAGGCACTTCTAATTCGAGCGCGACGGCAATCGCTGCCAGCGAGTTGTAGACGTTGTGCTTACCCGGCACGCGCAGCGTTACCCGACCCAGCACGTCGATTCCCCGCAACACCGAGAACTTCGACCCAAAGGAATGGTCATAGCTGATGTCGTGCGCTGAGATATCTGCCTGAGCGCTCAAACCATAGGTGACCCGGCGACGCCCGACTTTCGGGATCACCGCTTGCACGTGCGGATCGTCAAGACAAAGAATCGCGGCCCCATAAAACGGCACTTTGTTGACAAACTCCCCGAAGCACTTACGTACGTCTTCCATGTCTTTGTAGTAATCCATGTGTTCGCGATCGATGTTGGTCACTACCGCAATGGTCGGAGTCAGCATCAGAAACGAACGATCGCTTTCGTCGGCCTCGACTACCATTAACTCGCTCTTACCCAAACGGGCGTTCGCGCGATAGCTGCGCACGATGCCGCCAATGACAAATGTGGGATCGAGCCCGGCAATTCCCAGGACCGTCGCGACCATCGAAGTCGTAGTCGTCTTGCCGTGCGAGCCGGCCACCGCAACGGTGTGCGGTTTCATGCGCATCAATTCGGCCAGCATCTCAGCCCGCGGAATCACTGGAATTGAGCGGCGTCGCGCTTCAAAGATTTCAGGATTATCGTCGCGCACCGCCGTCGAGCGGACTACCACATGGGCGTCACCGACGTTTTCTGCCGCGTGTCCTTCAGTCACTTCCACTCCCAGCTCTTCGAGGTGCGCAGTCACTTCAGACTTCTTTTGGTCCGAGCCCGAGACACGGAACCCCAGGTTGGCCAAAACCTCGGCGATGCCCGACATGCCGATGCCACCAATGCCGATGAAATGAATGTGTTGGAAACGTCTGAACATTTCTTAATCAATTTCACATCTGAAATTTGAGATTTCAGATTCGCCCTTTTCAAAGCCAGCCTGGATGACCGCAGCATCTTCCGCTACTCGACCCGTCCTAAGGCTCGAGTCTTATCCGCCTGCTACCTCAAGCGGTTCTGCACCAACCCCCGCATCAAATCAACGGACGCTGCGGCCGCATCCCTTCGCGCCAGCTTGCGACCGGCGGCTTCCATCCGGGTAATCTCCTCCGGCTTTTCAATCAATGAGCCAATCTCTTTGGCCAGCCGCTCACCCGTTAACTCATCTTGCGGAATCATAATCGCGGCACCTGCCTGCTGCATCACTTCCGCGTTGCGCCGCTGTTCCATTTGGCCCGGAAGCGGAACCATTACGGCAGGCTTTCCTGCCGCCATTAACTCAAAGCTGGTGGTTGCTCCGGCCCGCGAAATGATCAAATCATTTTCAGCAAAAGCGCCGACCATGTCATCGATGTACTCACGTACATCGGCCTGTTGCCACCCGGCTGACTCATAGCCGGCACGCACCTTTTCAAAATCCAGCTTACCGGTCTGATGCGTTACGTGCATCCGCTCGCGATACAGGTCCAAATGCGGCAAGGCTTGCAGCATCGCATTATTAATTGCGCGCGCGCCCTGGGAACCGCCAAACAGCAGCAAACAGAATCGCCGCGGATCACGTTCCCTGACCTGAATATCAAAGAATTCGCTGCGAACTGGATTCCCGGTCAAAACGCCTTTGCTGCCAAAGTACGGCAGGGCAGCGGCAAAGGAAACTGCGGCGGCATCGACAAAACGCGCCAGCCTGCGGTTCGTAAAACCGGGAACCGCGTTGGATTCCATCACGATGGTCGCCACTCTCATCAACGCAGCTATCAACAACACCGGCCCGCTAACGTAGCCGCCGGCGCCGACGACTATGTCGGGCTGAAAAGCCTTAATCAAGCGTCGCGCCGCCAGAAAGCTCTTTGGCAGAATCAGTAGACCGCGCAGCCGCTGGGCCAGCCCCATGTTTACCAATCCCGCGCTTTCAATGATCGAAAGTTCAAATCCTGCGTTCGGCACCAAACGCGTTTCGAGACCATGTGCCGTGCCGACAAATCTGACCACCGAAGAAGGATCGCGGCGCATGATCTCTTTGGCTACCGCAATACCCGGATAGATGTGGCCGCCAGTACCGCCGGCTGCGATTAGCACACGCATCGGTTAACCGTAACGAGCCCGAGCGACTGCTGTGGCTCGCTGGCGCGGGGCTCGCCGTTTTTTCGGACGCTGCTCTTCCTGCCATTCCTCTTCATAATCATCTTCGGCAGCCCGCTTACCAAACGCGGCATACTGAGAAATGTTCAGCAGGATTCCTACGCCCATTAGCGTCGGCAGCAGAGAAGAACCTCCGTAAGAAATAAACGGCAACGGAATCCCTTTGGTTGGAACCAGTGCCAGCACCACACTCATATTCAAGAGCGCCTGCGCCACGATCCCGACGACGATTCCAATGCCCAGCAACATGCCAAAGCGATCCGGCGCTCGTAACGCGGCCCGCATTCCCCGCCACAAAAACACTGCGAAGACCAGGACGACGACCAGCGCTCCAATCAGACCCAACTCTTCGCCGATCACCGCAAATATGAAATCCGAATGGGCGAAGGGCAGAAACAAAAGTTTTTGCCGGCCCTGTGCAAAGCCCAGTCCGTGCGAACCGCCCGAGCCGACCGCGATCAGGGATTGCACGACCTGATACCCGCTGCCCTGCTGATCGGCCCAGGGGTCTATGAAAGTGGCCATGCGCCGCCACCGAAACGGCGTGAAGATCACCATCTTTGCGACAAACAGCAGTCCCGGCACCGCCGCATAGATCACATGACGCGGACGGACGCCGGCCGCGAAACAAATTGTCATCGCGATGATCGCCAGCATCAGCGCCGTTCCCAGATCCGGCTCCTTTGCGACCAGGCCGGCCAAAACCCCCAGCGGGATCATGCAGGGCAAAAAAGTCGTCCAAAACGAATGCTCTTCGCCCGCGCGTCTTTCCAGGAAGTACGCCAGGAACATAGCCAGCGCCAGTTTGGCGATCTCTGACGGCTGGGCAGACATACCTCCGAACTTGATCCAACGGCGAGCCCCGTTAACCGGTGAAAACGCGAACACCGACAACAGCAGCAGAATAGTTATTAGCAAGGCGCCATAGACAATCCATCGCCGGTTCAGACGCTGGTAATCGAAGCGCATCGCGACGAACATGGCGCCAATGCCCAGCATCGTCCAGATTCCCTGTTTGATCACGTAGTGGAACTGGCTGTGGTTCTCGGATTGCGCAATCACGGCCGACGCGCTATAGACCATGACGACACCGAAGAGCGCCAGCCCAATCGTCGCCGAGAATAACCACTTATCGATTTGCAGCTTTTGCGCCATGATTCAATCAGAGTTTCAAGTTCCAGGTTTCATGTTTCATGCTCATCGGGTGAACCTGAAAACTGAAACTTCAAACTTGAAACCTCGTCCTTAAATACTCTTCCGCGGTGCTCGAAACTATCGAACATGTCAAAGCTGGCGCAGGCCGGAGCCAGCAGCACTACATCGCCTGCCTCGCTCGCCGTAAATGCTCGCTCAACCGCGTCGTGCATGTCCGCCGCATGCTCGAAAGGCGCGGCGTCTTTCAATTCCGATTCGATGACGCGCGCGTCTTCGCCAATCAGGATCATTTTCCGTACGCGAGCTCTGATCAAATCAGCCAGCGGCGAGTAGGGCGCCTGTTTCCCTTTCCCGCCGAGAATCAGAACCACCTTGCCCGCTTCATCAGCAAAAGCCTCCAGAGCTTTCATCGTAGCGTCCACACTGGTGGCCTTTGAATCGTTAAAGAAGCGCACGCCTTTTACTTCGGCAACTTCTTCCAGCCGGTGTTCGACCGGTTGAAAACGCCGCACGGTTTCACGGAGAGACTCTGGCGCCGCGCCACATGCCAGCCCGGCGGCGAGCGCGGCCAGCACATTCTCGACGTTGTGCCCGCCGCGCAGTTTCATTTCGTCGCGCGTCAAAAGCACGCGCTCGCCATCCAGTGTCCGCGAAACCAGGTCGCGACCGCGCAGGAATAAACCTTCTTCCAACTCGCGCCGGCCGCTGAATTGCACGACGTGCGCCCGCAGACCTTTGGCCCACGACGAGACAATTGGATCGTCAGCATTCAAAATCGCGACGTCGCCGGCGGTCTGGTTGGTAAACACGCGGTGCTTGGCGGCCGCATAGTCAGTCAGCGCGTCGTATCGATCCATGTGATTAGGCGTAACGTTCAATACGGCAGCCACCGCCGGATGAAAATCGACGATGGTCTCGAGTTGAAAGCTCGACACTTCAACTACCGT
>JAWWPL010000378.1:0-8385 GCA_033850605.1 Blastocatellia bacterium
ATGCTCAACCATGCTTTTCTGCAACGCGGCCGGAACGCCCTTCCAGTTCGCGTTGGCCAGCGCCTTGGGCGCAAAATCACTAGGCGAAACGCGCGACACGCGCCACAGGCTGACGGTCTCTTCGTAAGCCCAGCGATAGTAGGGGCCATTCTCGCGCCGGCTATAGAAAACTCCAAAGACGCCACAAGTCTCTTTCACATGAGGATTAATGTAAACTCGCAGCCCGTTCATTTTGTCGATCCTTACGACGACTGGCCCAGACTCCACGGTCTGAACCACCGGGCCTACTGCCGCCGCCTGAGATCTGTGCCACATTTATTCAACCACCTGTTCGGGCAGATCATCCGGGTCAAATATCGTGAAAGGAACCAGACCGCGTTTAACTTCTTCCAGCGCGATGCTCGTGTTTCGCCGCCGCAAAGGATCAGGTTCTATTCTCGCGGTCGCGCCGCGGACCAATTGCTTGCTTCTCTTCGCGGCCACGATAATCAGGCGAAATTGCGCGTCGATTCCCGGCCACAGTTCGGCCACCGCAGGAACGGGCGCACTTTTGCGCGAAGATTTTTTTGATACAGCCATCTTTATTCCTCCTACAAGAATTTCAGCAGTAAGAAAAGTCCCGGCAAAACAATCGCTGCGCCTGCGACTATGTGCAACCAACTCACAGCCGGCTTACGGCAATTCGGACATCTCACCTTCCACAGCGGCATGACCTGGCCGCAGTGTTGGCAAGACCAAATGATCTTAGGCATCCGTTACTACCTTTTGGCCACTCGTGGCCAGCGCCCTCGCCTTGCACCCGTTGCGCTTTCAAATCAACAACTCCATCCGCGATTTCTTTAAGGGGCGGTTTGACCGGTATCGATCAAATCATCAGCCAGCCAGCGAGTTGATTCGCCCATGCGGTTGAGCCGGCCCTGCGCGTCAATCCGGTAATCGGGCAAGCCATAGCGCTTGAAAACCTGCGGATCATAAAGCTCGAAGCCTCCTCCACGAGGCGCGATGCTGACCACAAATTCTCCGCCATCAGGCAAGCGGTACAGGCCGCGTTCTCTAAGCTCCTTCATAGGAGCCTTTCGTTTTCCCTTTTCCGACCACCAGTTGCCACATCGTGCCGGAGCGATTGAAGCGAACTCGCTTGATCGCCCGCGCCAGACCCAGGAATTGCAGAACGCGTATGCCCCACCAATTAAAATCAATCTCATACCACTTCAACCCGTGACGAGCCGAGGTGGGATGGGCGTGATGGTTGTTATGCCATCCTTCACCGAAAGTCAGTAAGGCGACCCACCAACTATTGCGCGAATCCTCGCCCGTGTCGAAACGTCTTCTTCCCCAGATGTGCGTGGCCGAGTTCACCAGCCAGGTCGCCTGGAGTCCCAGGGTTACTCGCAGGAAAACGCTCCAAATCATTACCCGCCAGCCGCCCACCGCCAGGAGTACTGACGCCAAAGCGATCAGTGGAACGTAGTAGTAGCGGCTCAGCCATACATAGAAACGATCTTTGAGTAAGTCGGGAACGTAACGCTCGAGCACTGCCTGCTCATGTTTCTGCGCGGTGCCGGCCACGATCCAACCTACGTGCGACCACAAGCGGCCTTCACGAGGGGTGTGCGGATCTCCCTGCCGATCGGTATGCGCGTGGTGCATGCGATGCGTGGCGGTCCATTCAATCGGTCCACCTTGCAAAGACAAGGATGCACAGGTAACCAGGAAGTATTCGACGGCTTTCGGGACCTTGTAACCACGATGCGTCAGTAAACGATGATAACCCATGCCGACTCCCAGACTGCCCGCGACCCAGTAGAGCAAGACCGCGGAAATCACCGCGGGCCAACTCCAAAACCATAGTGCCGCGAGGGCGCCAAGATGAAAGACGCTCAGGAAAATACTCTTACTCCAATTGATGCGCCTTTCGGTCGGCACTAATTCAGATCGCGTCTCGTTCAGCAAAACATACTCCTGTCAGCAAATGCAGTCTCGAGTTCACGCTTAAGCTTAAGATGGGGTCAGTACCGCGAGCGGTAGCGACCGGGTCTCAATCCACGCCACGATCGAGTCTGTCGAACATAACCCGGTCGCTATCGCTCCCGGTACTGACCTCGTGGCCATCAGCAATCTTAATCAGGCAATGGCTCGAACTCGGTCAGGGTATGTTCGCCCTGCAAGTTCGCCAGCTCAATCCGTCCACTCGATAAAACTCGTTCGACTTCGAAAGTACGTTCATGTGTCTCGCGACCGGGCATTACCTCGGCGCGAAACGTCAACTGCATCCCGACCGCGGGACCGCCGATGACCAGACGACTTTTCCTGAACCTCTGCAGGCGCCGTTTCTTGCCATTAAGCATGCGAGTGAATCAGGCGTCGCATGCGATCGGCGAATAGAACATCGATCTTCTGGGGTTCAATCAGAGCGGTAACCTCGCCCTCGCCGAAAGTCGGATGCATCATGGTTTGGCCCCGGCGATAGGTGCGCGCCATATCATAAGGCGCGCCTATCTTCGGCGGGCGCGTGCGCGTGGTGCCGCTCTTATAAGGAACGCGCGAGCCGCAGATCGGACAACTGACGCGCGTAATCCTTCCCTTTTTGCTGATCGAGGCTACGATATGACCGCGTTCCTCGCCGCACTTGATGCACATCTGTTCGACGCGATCTCCGGTTGCGAAGGTCGGTTTCTCGATTGCTTTCACGTCCACCGTCTCTACTGTCATAATGCTCCTCCTTTAGGGGCTTGGCATTCAGTTCGGGTCCTGATGATCTCTGATTATCTCGCCCGCCGCGGGCGAAACGAGCGCACTGAACTGCTGCGCCCGCTACGAGCAAACCGCGCGAACGTTTTGCTGGGAGCGGCCAGCGGTTGGGCGCCGCCAAATCCTGGCAGCACAACTCGCTTAACTTCCTGTCCGGTCAAACGCTCGATAGCTCGCATTGAAAGCTCATCCACCGGCGCGACGATAGTAATCGCCTGGCCAACATTGCCGGCCCTGCCGGTGCGTCCAACGCGATGCACGTAATCTTCGGGCGCGGCCGGCACGTCATAGTTGATGACATGCGAAACCAGATCGACGTCCAATCCTCTTGCGGCAATGTCAGTGGCCACGAGTACGCGGGTGCGGCCATCGCGAAAAGCACTTAAAGCTGCTTCGCGCTGAGGTTGGGTGCGATCGGCGTGAATTCGATTTGCGCTGTGATCGCGGGCTGTCAGAATGTGCGAAAGGCGTTCAGCTCCGCGACGTGTGCGAGTAAAAACCAGCACGCGTTCAAACTTTTCGCGCTCCAGCAAATCCAGCAGCAAGGCCGTCTTTGATTCCTGGGCCACCGGGTAAGCCGTCTGCTCAACCATCGTCGCGGCCTGGCCGCGCGTGTTTACTTCGATAAGCTTCGGCTCTTTCATCGTAGAGCGCGCCAGCTGTTCAATGCTCGAAG
Organism: Blastocatellia bacterium; assembly: GCA_033850605.1. Lineage (GTDB taxonomy): Bacteria > Acidobacteriota > Blastocatellia > Pyrinomonadales > Pyrinomonadaceae > UBA11740. The sequence goes on from JAWWPL010000378.1 coordinate 3,428, forward strand.
ACATCGTGGCTGAGAACAACAGCGTCTGCCGCTTGGTCGGCAGCATCGCGAGCACCCGCCGAATTGCCGGTAGGAAACCCATGTCCAGCATGCGGTCGGCTTCGTCCAGCACCAGGACCTCGACGTTCTTTAGGTTGACTGCGCCGCGCTCTTGTAAATCGAGCAGACGACCCGGCGTGGCGATCACGACGGCCACTCCGCGTCGCACTTCGGCGATTTGGGTTCGGATGTTGGCTCCGCCAATCACGATAACGCTGCGATTAGCTTTGACATTGTTAAGCTCGACATAATTCTTTTGAATCTGGAGCGCGAGTTCACGCGTCGGCGCAAGCACCAGGACGCGGATGCCCGGAAGAGACTTTTCGCTGATTCTTTGAATGATGGGGAGAAGAAATGCGGCCGTCTTACCGGTGCCGGTTTCGGCACAGCCGATTAGGTCCTGGCCGTTAAGGACGACGGGAATCGCCCTGGTTTGTATTGGGGTGGGTTCTGTATACCCGAGAGACTCGCAGGCGCGCACTTGTGCGGGCGCAAGTCCCAGTTGAGAAAAATTCATAAACTCCTTAATTGGTTAGCGACCGTGCTTTTCCAGCACTGGCCGCGATTGATTCTGTAAAGCAAGCCCGGTCGCCGTGGGGAGCGTCCTCTTGGGACAACTCGCCGCGGGGACTCGTCAGACAGGTGGTTACTGCCTAGTGCTTGAGTTAATTACCACCTGGGTTCGCGTTTTTGGCCGTAGCCGCCACCGCCACCATTGCCGCCGCCGCCGAAGCCGCCACGACCGCCGCCGCCGCCAAAGCCGCGACCACCACCGCCACCAGCGCGATTCTCGCGTGGTTTGGCTTCGTTGACGTTCAGGGCTCGGCCATTAACTTCCTTGCCGTTGAACTGAGAAATAGCAGCTGCGCCTTCCTCTTTGGTGGACATTTCGACAAAGCCAAAGCCTCGTGAACGACCTGTGTCGCGGTCTTCGACAACCGCTGCTGATTCAACCGTGCCGGCCGAGGCAAATAATTCCTGCAGCTCCTGGCTGGTAGTTTGGAAAGCTAGGTTTCCAACGTAAAGTTTCGTTGACATAGATATACCTTTCCCCTTTTTGGGAATGAAAAGAAGCTGCGAATCGGAAGGACTTCGGTGAACGGTAGCAGTCGAAGGACCGGATTTCGGATGCTCTTGAAAGAGCGGCTTCGGAGTTTGTAACAAGCCTGCTCTCGAACTATCCAAAACGCCAGCGCTAACTGTTTTGTGCGCGGGGCGCATCACCGTCGATGCGCGAGAGAAGGATTAACCGTAGTGGAGTATGGACTATAAAGGGGAAAGTAGCAAGGCGGGCGCTGGGTGTGTCCTATTTTGGGAGTTTGCCCTGACCAATAAGTCGATTCACAAATCAGACGAGCCGGAATGACCTTGTTCCTGCGATTCGCGTGATTTCGTGGATCGTTCCTCTCTGTGCCAAGAAACGCACGAGCAAGATCAGGACGCTACGAAGCCACGAGCTGCACCCATTAGGCTTATAAAACCGCTCGCTCGTATTCATCTGCGTACTTCGGAACGGCTGTATTTGCCGATAAGCGAGGATCGTCAACCGGAACACCGGCAACCAATCGCAAAGGAATAATACCCGCCCAGACTGGCAGGTTGTAATCGTCTTCATCATCAAGTGGAGGACCGGTACGCACTTTGGCATGCCGCGCTGCGGCAAACGCTTTAGATTTGTGCGCGGAGTCTGGAGAAGGTTTTCCATTCGTTCCTCTGGCCAGCGCGGATCGCGGACATCTTGTCCGCCAGCGGGCGCAGCCCGCTCAAAGAATCGCCCTGGGAAGGTCTGCGCGCTACGCGCGGGCGGACAGGATGTCCGCGATCCGAACTCTGCCCGCCATAATGAGGTCAGTACCACCCGCGTCAGCGGGTGGGTTATTCGTCATCCCGAGGGTTGAGTCTTTGATCCCACCCGCTGACGCGGGTGGTACTGACCTCATTACGATAGAAGCTCACCACGGCTGCTAATCAATCGGAACCGCGAATAAAAACGCGCCCAAAGCCTTGCGGCTCCGGACGCGTTTATGCTGGGGTGGCTGGGCTTCTTAAAGATGAAATGCCCAGGGACACGTTCGAAAAATCTTTCCGTTATCCAACGCTAATTTGGTTGTCGACTGACTTGACGCCTTTAATATTTCGCACGGCGCGCTCCACCTGCGATTTCAACGCTTCAGTCTTTACCATACCCATCAAGGTAACCTTGCCGTTCAAAACAGTGGCGGTCACCCCGAGCGACGAAAACGTCGGATCGTCAGTCAACTTCTTATCGATGGCAGCCTGAATAGAGCCATCATCCGGACCGCTTGAGGTGGTCGCCCCGCCGCTGGTTGCTGGTGCGGGAGCGCCGTTGATAATCACCGGCGCCGGCTGTGTCGCCGGAGCTGGTTGCTGCACAACTACGTTCGGTGGTTGCTGTGCCGGCTGTTGCACGATGGTTGTTTGCGGCGGCGTCTGGGCCACGTTCGCATTTGCATCGTTCTGCTGTTGATTCATAACGAAAAGAATGATGATCGCCGCAAGCGCAATAACGCCGACGACAATGGCCGCCAGTGCGGCACCAGACATGCCACTTCTCTCCGGATAATTTGTAGACTCTGAGTGTACTACCTCACGCCGCGCGTTCGGAGTCTCAACTACGACGCGTCTGCTCTCTTGCTGTTTGTCAATTTCGTTTCTCCTTTACTAAATACCTGATCCAGGATCGAATCCAACACCGCGTTTGAAATAATCTAACCGAACGACTGCAAACCTTATTCCCTACATGCGAAGTGACTCTTTTTTCGAAGTAATTGCTATGAATCAAGAAGCCTTCTTCTGATTTCCCTTCGCTCAGCGGACCATTAGTGAGCGTACGATTTCAATTCTCAATTGCATCAGGACAGAGCGAACAAACGTTGAGTCGCTTGACGCTATGGTGCTGACCAGAGTAGTGTCCGCTTGTTCGATTTCACTTCTGGAGATAACAAAATGCAATCGTCTATGCGACGCTTTCTTTCTGTCGGCGCCTTCGTGCTACTCGTTAGTGCGATCTTGAGCGCGGGCCCATCCGGATATCATGTAACAAAGTCGATTAAGCTCGGCGGCGACGGCGGCTGGGACTACTTAACAGTTGCCGGCGGTAGGGTTTACATCTCGCGCGGGACGCACGTGATGGTCGTTGACGCGGCCACCGGCGCCCTGGTCGGTGACATTCCAAACACAAACGGCGTACATGGAATCGCAATCGCGCCTGACCTGGACAAGGGATTCATTAGTGACGGCCGCGATAACAACGTCACCATCTTCGACGTGAAGACGCTCAAGGTGCTGGCAACTGCGCCCAGCGGGAAGAATCCCGACGCGATCATTTACGATCCCACCTCTAAGCGGATCTTTGCATTTAATGGCTCCAGCAAGGACGCCACGGCGATAGACGCCAGCACGGGTAAAGTTGCCGGTACGATTGCTCTCGGAGGAAAGCCCGAATTCGCGGTGGCCGACGAAAAAGGCCATGTTTTCGTGAACATCGAAGACACCAGCGAGATAGTCCAGTTCAATTGCGAAAAGCTGGCGGTCGAATCCCGTTGGAAGATTGCTCCGGGCGAAGAACCTAGCGGTCTGGCAATGGATCGGACCCACCGCCGACTCTTCTCTGTTTGTTCGAACAAACTAATGGTGGTGGTGAATGCCGACAACGGCAAGGTGATCACGACATTGCCAATTGGCGCTGGTACGGATGCAGCCGGTTTCGATCCCGAAACTGGATTTGCGTTTAGTTCGAATGGGAGCGATGGCACAGTCACTGTCGCACATGAGGACGCGCCGGACAAATACTCGGTAATTGAGAATGTGCCTACCCTCAGACGCGCCCGAACAATGGCTCTTGATGCCAGGACTCATCAGATTTACACCGTTACCGCCGAATTCGGACAAGCGCCGGCTCCGACGACGGAGCAACCGCGCCCACGCGCGCCCATGGTACCCGGAAGCTTCACGCTGCTGATTTTGAGCCGCTAGTATCAGAAGCCCGACTGTAAGGAAGGGCTCGCTCACCATAGAACCACTTGGAATTACGGTGGCCCCTTGCTTACGCTCGGGCTGCTGAGACGATATTTAAAGAGGAGCTGCCACACATGACTTCGCAGGAAAGACAAAAATTGATCGCGCAATACAAAGAAGGCTATAACGAAGTTAGCAGAAGCCTGGAAGATTTTCCGCCTGACTCGTTGATGGCCCACCCTATTAAAGGAAAATGGAGCGCGGCCGAGATTGTTCATCACCTCGCCGACAGTGAGACGACCAGCGGCGTACGACTACGGCGTCTGCTGGTTGAGGACCGCCCACTAATTCAGGGCTATGATCAGGACGCGTATGCCGACCGTTTGAATTACAACAATCGCGAGGTGGCGCCTGCCCTCGACGCGTTCCGCAGCGCGCGAGCCACCGCCGCTCAATTGTTCGAGTTTATGAGCGACGAAGATTGGCGACGCGAAGGCACACATTCCGAAAGTGGATCGTATACCGTCGAGCACTGGCTGACGATCTATGCCGCGCATGCTCACAACCACGCAGCGCAGATTCGTCGTTTGCGCGAAGCACTTGCAAGCGACGGAGAGAACGCGGCTGCAACTGCCTAGAATTCAACCACAAATAAACGCGGATTGACGCAGACCAGGATAGAAGTAGAACTTTCTTTTCAATCAGATCTGCGTGAATCCGTGTTCATCCGTGGTTCTCTCTTTACCGAATCAATTCCGATCGACTCGCGGAAAACGCAGCGGCCACTGCATAAGAAATTCACCACAGATAAACGCTGATTCAACAGGTGAAAAGAAAAGGAACGTTCTTAGGAGCTTCTTAGCGGGTTTGATCTGCGTGAATCCGTGTTCATCTGTGGTTGCTTTTCTCTTTCTCGATCGACTCCCGACAAAATCTACCAG
>JAWWPL010000302.1:0-9177 GCA_033850605.1 Blastocatellia bacterium
TGATATTTTCCGCCGCGGTCTTTGTAAGAAACCTCACAGACTTCGTCGGCTTCAAAAAACAACACTTGAGCAACGCCTTCGTTGGCGTAAATTTTCGCGGGCATGGGCGTAGTATTGGAAAATTCCAGTGTTACATATCCCTCCCATTCCGGCTCAAACGGAGTTACGTTGACGATAATTCCACACCTGGCGTAGGTGCTCTTTCCGAGACATATCGTCATGACATTCCGAGGTATGCGAAAGTATTCCACCGTGCGCGCGAGGGCAAAACTGTTCGGTGGAATGATGACATGATCGGCCTGGATGTCGACGAAACTCTTCGCATCAAACTTCTTCGGATCAACGATGGCGCTGTACACGTTGGTGAACAACTTGAATTCATCAGCGCACCGCACGTCATAGCCGTAGCTCGACGTACCATAGGACACGACCCGCCGGCCATCGATTTCCTTAACCTGATGAGGTTCAAACGGCTCAATCATCGCGTGCTCTTGCACCATGCGTCGTATCCACTTGTCCGATTTTATGCTCATGATGGGTGATCTCGCTGCGCAAATATAAGCAGCAACCTTCAGGTTTCAGGATCGGAGCGCGTCAGAATACGCGATAACTTGATCTGAGAACAAGGGAGGGTAGGAAAGAAAACATGGCCAAGAAACGGAGCGCCGTTAGGCGCGCAATATTTATAGACCGGCGACTCCGTAAGTTCAAAGCTCCTTTAGGAGCGAAATAAAACATCGCCGCTCCTACACAGCTAGAGTCTTTCCTTGTGGCTTAGGCTATAAATATCTCGCTCCTCCGGAGCGAAACTCGTCGCGCGGCGAGTCGCTCACCGTGGAAGGCTTTCCGCGCGTGATTCCTGAGTAGGACTCGCAGACTCAGGCCGGCGCCACTTACCACAATTGAGCATATCCGCATCGTTTGTTGGCTTAATTCATCATGAAACTCGTAGTTCTCGGATCAGGCACATCGGTTCCACATCCACAGCGGGCCGCCGCCGCTTTCTGGCTGGAAACAGCAGCCGGCCGCTTGCTACTAGATTGCGGCGCAGATTCAGCTCACCGGATGGCGCAGGAGAGTGTCGACTGGCCCAACCTCGATGTGATTTGGATTAGCCATTTGCACCTGGATCATTGCGGCGGGTTGGCTTCGCTGCTGTTTGGATTGAAATGGGCGCCCCAAACCCAAACGAGGCGGAAGCCTCTGCGAATCTTCGGTTGTCAGGGAATCGGAAATCTTTTAAGAGCAATTGACGAATCGAACAAGTATGAGTTGTTTGCTCAACCTTTTCCGATCGAGTTGCAAGAGGTTTCGGCCGACGAAAGTTTTGAGCTAATGCCGGGAATGGCCGCGCAAACTTTTTCCACTCCACACACTCGCGAAAGCCTGGCGATCCGCCTGACCGGCAATGACGGCAAGTCTTTGGTCTACACGTCGGACACCGGATATTCGGAAGAGCAGGCGACGTTCGCGCGCGGCGCGGAGCTACTGATCCTGGAATGTTCGTTCTGGCGCCAAACCCCCACGCCAAAACATCTCGAACTCGAAGGGGCCATGCGACTCGCCCAGTTGGCCGAGCCGCGCACACTCATCCTCACTCATCTTTATCCTGAATGGGACGGCGTGGATCTTGAAAGCAAAGCGGGAGAGCTTTGGGACGGCAAGACTATCGCCGCGGTTGATGGCTTACGAGTCGAGATCGACACCTCTGGTCCTTAGGTAGCCAGGTAGGTGCTTGCGCCTTTTGATCCCGAATCGTTTGCGCTAGAATCCGACATCCCAACAGTCTACTTGATACGCCAACCAATCGTCTTGAAAAAGGGGGACAGCATGAACAAGAAAACGCGACTATCGCTTCTTACAGTACTTGCCCTGGTGTTACTGAGTCTCTGGGTTTCAACCAAGCCTGGAAAGGTTACGGCCCAAAACAGTTCGCACGATCCAACCTGGTGGAGCAAGTATGAGTTCATCCGCGATAACGGCGGTGATGCCAGCCCGCTGAGCACGACCTCGACCGTTGTCTCGGGTAACGTCGATGTTTCGAACGAATGCGGGCCCCAGAGCGAGACCTTCATCACCATCAACCCTAACAAGCCAAAGATACTGGCCGCGGGTTCAAACGAAATCTTCCGGCTGCCGATGCGCGGATACTATTCCTCGAACGGCGGAGCCAGCTGGGGTGGCGTTGATTTGCCTTTGCCGCCGCCGAAAGGCAATGGAACTGACTTCGGCTCCGATCCAACTCTGGCCTTCGATACGCAGGGCAATGTTTTTTATGGCTATATCGTGGTCTTCTTCGGCAATGGTAACGGCGTCAACGGCAGCCAGATGGCGGTCGCAAAATCAACTGACGGCGGCAAGACTTATCCCAGCGTGAGCTTCTTCTCTTTTGAAAATGGTTCGAACCATTTCAACGACAAACCGATGATCACGACCGACACGAATACCGCCAGTCCCTTTCGCGACAATGTCTATATCGCGTGGGACGCGGCGGCCGGAGGATCAATCGGGGGCGGCGTCCGGTTAGCCGTGTCTGCCGATCATGGGTCAAGCTTTTCGGTCGCGCGGGTTGACGACCCGGCGGGACCGGGGCGGTCAATCGGGGCCTCGCCTGCAGTCGGGCCGAACGGCGAAGTCTACGTCGCCTGGAATGACTATGTGGCCAATGCGATCGTCTTTAATCGCTCGTTCGATGGTGGGCATAGCTGGAATGTGCCCGTGACGGTTTCCGGAAAAACGCTGCCCTTTGATCTCCGTATTCCTGCCGAGTTCAATCGCGGTGCGTTGGTGTATCCGTCGCTTGACGTCGATCGTTCGAATGGGCCTCACCGTGGACGGGTCTATTGCTCGTGGATGGATTTGACTGCGGCGAATGTGACGGACATCTTTATCTCTCATTCGGATGACAACGGCGCGCACTGGTCAGCGCCGGCTCGAGTGGCTGATCAATTTGTCTTCCCAGTCGATCGCTTCAATCACTGGATGTCAGTCGATCCTACTAATGGCGACGTCAACGTTGCTTTTTATGACACGCGCAATGACACGACCGGCGCCCGGTATCAGACTGATTATTATCTGGCCCGCTCGATTGACGGTGGCGCGACTTTTCCCAATGCGGATATACGCGTCAGCACGGTCAGTTCCAACGAACATGATTGCAACGGACTGTTTCCATGTCAGGCGATCAATTATGGAAATCAGCAGGGTGATTATGAGGGCCTGGTATCGTTTGGCGGCGTTTCATATCCAATCTGGACCGACAGCCGACGGCAACAAAGCGGCTCAAGCGGTTGCCGGGTTCCTCTTTTGATGGAGGAAGTGTTTACGTCCACAGTGAAGTAGTCCGACAGTACAAAAGCAGTGTCATATTCTGAGCTAGCGGAATATGGCACTGCTCGGGACTACCCGGATGGATAGGCAGCACGCGCAACTGCTTTGTTCACCGCGCGGATTTTTTGCAATCCGCCGGATTATTTCTGGAAATCAAATTTGAGATTTCAGATTAGAAATTTGAGTCAAGAGAGCCGCCGCCGTGGTCATTCCCACGACAGCGGCTACCTGGTCTTGGCTTCGGCCGGCCTTTTTCTTAATCTAATCAGCGAACCGTCACCGTTACATTATTCGCCGACAAAGAATTCCCCGTCGCTCGCTGCAGTTCCGCAATAGATTTGTTCAGATCAGTCTGGGCGCGCAGCTCGTTGCCGCGCGCGGTTGCCAGCGCGGTCTGACGTTCAAGCACCAGAAAGACGGTTGACTGGCCGACGTCGAGTTTGCGCTTCTCGCTCTCGTATTGTTGCTCGGCGGTCGAACGGCCGACGGCCGCCGAACGCAGCCGCGCCGCGGCAGTTTTGAGCGACTGGAGCGCGTTGCGCACCTCGACCTGGATCAATTGTTCGAGTTGCTCGCGTTGCGTAGCGATGCGCTTCCCTTCCACGAGCGCATGGCCGAGTTGCCCTTCGGCGGTGCGGTTATGCAGCGGCAGGCTGATCGAAACTCCCACGCGAAAATTGTTGTATTGGTTCGAGCCGAGATTTACCAGCGATTGAGGATAGCCGCCAAATAGATTCGACGGAATGCTTGCGGTGGGGGTAGGCGGAAGCGGCTGTAGTCCGGCCAGCACTGACAACTCGTTGACGCGCGCGCGCTGCAGATCGTTGCTGGCGGTTAAGGGATTCGAAGTGGAAGTCAGTGTGCCCGCGTTTCCAACCACCCCATAGCTTCCGATTAGATCGATCTCCGGCTTGGTTTGATCGCGATACAGTCTCTGATCCAACAGATTGATCTCGCGGGCCAGATCCGACTGTCGCAACTCCTGCCGATTTTGCACGGCCGCAGTCATCGCGTCCGTCAGGGAGACATCCGGCAAAGTTAAATCGGCCTGGTCCGTGGGAATGATGGATAGGTCCCACAGCTTCGCTTTCTGGTTCTCTGCGATCATATTCTTCAGGTTATTTTCGGCGCGGTTAACGTCTTCCAGAGCGCTGAATTCAGCTTGTTGGAAATTTGCGACTTGGGTTTCGGCCGCGACCACATCAATGGGCGCCAGCGAACCCTCCGCCACCATGCGGCGATTGTGCGCGAGCTGCGTCCGAGAGTCGTTAAGCGAATCCCGCTGAATTTGCAGGTTGCGCAAAGCAAAAACCAAATCCCAATAGGTTCGCTGGACGCTCGTTATCACTTCAATAGCCCGCTGCCGAAACTGCGCATCCGTAAGCGAAAGATTTTTCTTCGCTACTGCGATCTGACGCCGCGGCAAATCAAATCGGAGTCCGCGCAACAAGGGCTGCGTGTAACTGAGCGTCAGCGCGGTTGGGTACTGCGGATCGAGCACTGAAAACTGACTGTTACTGGTTTGACGAATCGAAGAAAAGTCTACGTGATAGGCGCCGCCATATTTGGGCGTCAGGCCTTCGAACCGGGCCGTGCCGGTGAAATCAGAAGTCTCGACTTTCGAGGCGCCGCTGAGGAAGCTGGTCGCCGGACTCTTGAGCTTTTCGTAGTAAGTCTGAGAGCTGAACCTGGGATCATATGCGCCGCGAGTCGTCAACAAATCATATTCGGCAATCTTGACATTGTCGCGCGCGACTTCGATGTCCTTATTGTTAATCAGCGCGAGGGCGATCGCTTCACGCAGGGTCATGGGTTGCTGGTCGTTTGTGTCTACGCCGACTCGGCTCAGCGGAGGCAGAGGTTGATTTGCATCGGCGCGATAATCGACCGCCACCGTCGGCACTTTTAGACTCTGCTGCGCCGTGGGCGATGGAGAGACCGCAGGTTCCTGGGCCGAAGCAGCCGGCGTAAGCGCAAAGGAAACGGCAGTCAGAATTAAGCTGAGCTGACTGGTGTATCCAAACCTCGCGGCTCTGCCGCAAAACATTGCGGAAAGCCTTCGGCTTTCCGGCCGGCTCTTCGCATCCTTCGAGGCTGCGCCTCGAATCTCACGAGGCACAGCCTCGCTCGCTCCAAATAAAGTCAGTGCCGGAAAAGCGAAGCCTTTCGGCAATGTGCTGCGGCGTAGCCGCAAAACAAGATCCAACAATGACACCATGATAAATTCCTCGATCAGTTATTCCCCGCACCCAATTGAGTTTGAACTCTTAATGCCTCGTCGTCATTCCCAACAGCGAAGCCGCCGCCGTCGCTGCTCGCCGGCGCGCGCGTCCAAACATGCCTGAGAAAGTCGAGCCTATTCGGGACCAGATATGGCTGCGCGCCAAATCATCGAACAGCGAATAGAAAACCGGCACGGCGAGCAGCGTAAGCAGCAAACACAAAGACTGTCCGCCAATCACCAGCACTCCGATTGATCGGTTGGTGCCCGCACCCGGCCCGCTGGACAGAACCAGCGGCGTCATGCCCGCGACCAGCGCGATCGTAGTCATCAGAATCGGGCGCAAACGATCGCGGTTCGCCTGAATGATCGCGTCATGACGTTCCATTCCCTGCTTTCGCAATCCATTGGTGTGATCGATTTGCAGAATCGCGTTCTTTTTCACCACCCCGAATAACAACAACAAGCCCAGGCCTGAGAAAATATTCACCGTCTGGCCAGTGACCAGCAAGGAGAGGATGCCGAACGGAATGGCCAGCGGCAGCGTCAAAAGAATCGTGACCGGATGAATGAATGATTCAAACTGCGCCGCCAAAACCATATACATAAAGACGAAGGACAAGACGATCGCCAGCAGGAAATACTGGCCGGTGCGAGCCAGTTCCCGCGTCCGCCCTGCCAGAAATGTTCGATAGGAACTGTCCATGTTTTCCGCTTTGGCAAATTCGGTCAGCTTCGCGGTGACCGCTGTTTGCGAACCGCCCGGCTTGGTGTTTGCAACCAGCATCACCTGGCGCTGACGATTGTAGCGATCGATTGAAGAAGGGCCCGTGCCCTCCTCGATCCGCACCAGATTGTCCAGGCTTACCCAGCCGAGTTTTTGCGAGGCCACCAGCATTCGTTTCAAGCCGTCAGCACTGGCGCGAAACTCTCCCATCGCCCGCACCCTCACGTTGTATTGATCGGTCCCGGCGTTGAACGTCGAAACCTTCTGGCCAGCCACCAGAGTGTTAAGCGACTGAGCGATATCGCCGACCCGTACTCCCAGGTCAGCGGCGCGCGCGCGATCGATTACTACCCGCAATTCCGGCTTGCCGGTGATCAGGGTCGAATCCACATCGACCACATCCGGAATTGTCTTCAGTTTCTTCAGCAGGTCATCGGCATACTTGGTGAGCTTGTCCAGATCCGGGCCGCTGACCACAAAACTAATGTCCGCGTTGCGCTGTCCGCCTCCGGAAATCGCGGCCACCGGGTTAACGCTGGTGCGCAGCTGATCCGGAAATTCCTTCAGGTACTTGCCTACGATGTCGTTGCGCGTGCGAGTCATCAGATCCTGTTGCGATACGCTGCGCTCATCAACCGGGGCCATCTTGACGTAGATATTTGCGAGATTGACGATCTGTTGTTGTCCGCTGCCGATTGTTACCAGCGTGTCGGTGACGCCGGGCAGCTTGCGGACATCGGCGGCAATTCGTTCCGCCAACGCCGAGGTCGAAGATAGCGTTCCGCCCTCAGGCGCGCGCACGTTGATCTCGAACTGCGCCTGGTCGACAACCGGCAAAAAGTTTTTGCCTACGAACATGAAAAGCGGCACGGTGCTGATGATCACCAGCACAGACAACGCCACGATCGCCCAGCGATGCCGCATCGACCACTTAAGCATCCAGGTGTAAGTGCGATCGATGGGTCGATAAAAGCGGCCCTCTTTCGATTGCGCCTGGACGTACTTGTCCTTGAACTCGGCCAGCGAGCTGCGTTTTTGACCATCGGGCGAAGCGGAGGTGTCCGATCCTTTTGCGGCCGGCGCGTGCTTGCGTTTGATCATGCGCGCCGCCAGCATCGGCGTCAGCGTGAATGACACAATCAGCGAAACCGCAATCGCAAACGATGAGGTAAAACCGAACGACGACATGAAGCGGCCCACAATGCCGGCCATGAATCCAACCGGCAGAAACACTGCCAGCAGGGATAGCGTCGTCGCTGTAACCGCCATACCGATTTCGCGCGTCCCTTCGATGGCTGCCTGGAATGGCGGCATTCCTTTTTCTTCGATGTAGCGAAAGATGTTTTCCAGCACTACGACCGCGTCGTCGATCACAATCCCCACCATCAATGTGAGCGCGAGCATCGTGATCTGGTTCAAGGTGAAACCCATCGCCGCCATCAGCCCGAAGGTCGCGACGATCGAAGTTGGAATAGCTATTGAAGCAATTAAGGTGGCGCGGAAATTCCACAGAAAGACGAAGACGACGATGGCCGCCAGGATACTGCCCTCCACTAAGTGCAGGTTGATTGCATGCAGCGCGGCTTTGATAAAAATGGTCTGGTCGCCGACGATTTGTGTCTTCACATCGTGCGGCAGATTCGGCGTCAGCTCGGCCAGACGCTCTTTGACCGCGTCGGCAACCGCGACGGTATTTTGTCCTGACTGTTTTGAGACAACCAGGGTGACGGCCGGTTGACCATTCAGTCGCGCTTCCGTGCGTTGCTCTTCCGCACCGTCTTCGACGTAACCAATGTCGCTTATTTTGACCGCGTACACGCCGCGGTTTGCTACCACGATATTGTTAAATTGCGCCGGATCGGGAACGCGTCCCATGGTGCGCACGGTAAATTCGCGCTGGCCGGACTCTATGCGGCCGCCGGGCAGTTCCATGTTTTGCAACTTGACCGCGGTAGCGATATCGGCTGCCGTAACGTTAAAAGCGCGCATCTTGTCCGGATCTACCCAGACTTCCACTTCACGTAAGCGACCGCCGACTATCTCAACATTACCGACGCCGTCAATCGACTCGATCAGACGCTTGATCTGCTTGTCGGCAATGTCTGTGACTTCGCGCAAGCTGCGCGGGGCTGAGACTGCTATGCGCAAAACGGGAGTCGCATCGGTGTCGAGCTTCTGCACGATCGGAACTTCGGCTGTCTCAGGCAAATCGTTGACGATCAAGTCGACTTTATTGCGGACTTCCGATGCGGCCACGTCGGCATTTTTTTCCAGCACGAAATTGACGAAGACCTGAGAAACGCCTTCGACTGAGGTCGAACGCAACTCATCGATGCCGCTGATGGTATTGACCGCGCCTTCGACTTTGTCGGTGATTTCAGTTTCGATTTCCTGTGGCGACGCGCCCGGGTTAACCACCGTAATCGTGATCGTCGGTAGATCGATTTTGGGAAACAGATCGACGCCGAGTGATCTAAAAGAAAACAGGCCGACCACCGTAATGCTCAGGATGAGCATGGTCGCAAACACCGGACGACGCACACAAATTTCAGCAAGTTTTTGCATCTTAACCCCGGGAGCGCAGCCATCTTGCCTGCGGAACGCCGGCATCCTGCCGGCTCTTCTCTTTTGCGAGTTCACCCGCTTGCTATCGCAAGCGGTTCCGCACCTATTGCGTTACTGCTGCCCCATCACTTAATTGATCGACATTGCTGGTGGCCACCAACTCATTAGCGGCCACGCCACTCTTAAGTTCAACCAGGTCACCCTCAGTCTGACCAGCCTGCACCAGTCGTTGCTCAGCATGGCCGTTCTTGATTACGTACACGTAGATCGAGCCTGAAATCGAACGCAGGGCCCGCTGCGGGACCAGCACAGCTGATTCGGTCTGCGGCAACAG